>CAMCCU010000311.1 GCA_945872975.1 Pedosphaera parvula Ellin514 | reverse complement strand
AGCATCGCGGTCAGCATACCGCGCAGCGTCTCGTCTGGCGTCATCGACTTCATGAACTTCTCGAACAGCGCGCGGTATTTCGCCACCGCGGCAGCATCTACGGGCCTGCGGAAGAGCTTCGGCGCGAGATGCGCGGCGATGGCTTCGGCTTTCTCCGGTGTGGGCTGCGCGGGATCGATGTCGCCAAACAGCGTGCGATGACCCACCGGCGGCCACGTCTCATAAATGGGCCCTTCGATGGTGAAAGAGCGGATCGCGATGAACGGGCCGGGCAGGTCAAGCATCGTGTTGCTGTGCGGCGTGCCATCCATCATCGTGAACACCACGCGGTCGCCCGGCTCCAAGTAATAGCGGGCTTCGACCTCGCGCGGCTGCTCGTCGGTGAAGGCGAAGACGCTTTCCGCTTTCGGCAGCTTGCCTGAGTAACCCTCTTCGACGGTGAACTTCAGCCGCGCGGGCTTGCCGTCGTTCTTCAGCGCATAGGCCACCGCTTTCACCCGATACCAGCCGCGCCCGGCGGGAAGGCCGAATTGGGGCTCACCGCTAAAATAATTCTGCACCGTCATCACAGCGTCGAGCTGCGGGCCGTCGTCGGGTTTCGGCGGGCGCAGCACGCCATTTTCACGCACGGGGAAACGATAGCCATAGGCGGGGTCGTCTTTCGCCTCGGCCTGTATCTGCTGGGTGCGTTTCTGCTCGACGGCCCCGAGTTTGTCGAAGTTGGCCAGACGGTCCTCGAGGCCCTTGCGGGCGAGTTCGATGCCTTTGCGATTGCCATCATGAAGTGTCATGGTCTTGCTCACCGTCTCGGGCCGCTTGGCCGGGGCGATCGCCCGGGCTAGCACAAACTCCGCCGCCTTCATGTATTCCTGCACCTGCGCGGCCGAGAGCATGAGCGCCGCGCCGTTGTTGTCGAATCCGTGGTCGAGGACGTCCTCGGGAAACCCGGACGTGAAGTCGCCATGCACATCGAAGAGGTCAGCGATCGTGTTCGCATATTCGACACGGTTCAGCCGCCGCAGCACGACTTCACCGCCGGTCCCTTTCAGCACCGAAGCGGCACGGGAGATCTCGCTCTGAATCCAAGTGGTGACTTTCTCGACCTCCGCAGGCGTCGGCTGTTTGGCGTCCTTGGGGGGCATCTCGTCGAGTTGCAGGTTATCGAGCACAAGCTGCCAATTCTCCGCGTCGGCCTGATTCGCGGAGACCTTCAACTGTCCAATCTGAAAGTCGGCCTTCGGCTTCGTTGCGCCATGACACTCGACGCAATAACGATTCAGAAACGCGGTGACTTGAGGATCGACTTCGCCAGCCATCACGCATTGCGCATCACCAACGCAGAATCCAATAGCCGCTACAACGAACATCGAAATGGCAGAACGAACCATGAGTTTCTCAGGCCTGCGCTGTTGGAAATGAGTGCCGTTCCAGTGTCGAGCGGCCCATGCGATCCAGCTCATTTTTTCGGCCCTCCCACCATGTGGAATCTGACCTTCGGCTTGGCGGCCTTGAGCGCTTCCAGATCGGCGGCGGACCAATCACAGGAGTTCCAGATTTCTACGACTGCGAGATTCGGCAACGCCTTCAGTGCCACCAATGCTCCGTCGTCAAGCTTCACAGCGCTGAAGCTCACGATTTTGACTGAGCCAATCTCCGTGAGTTTGCTCGCGGTCGCCCGATCGAGACTCGCGTGTTGGATTCCGAGCCTTTCCAGGTTCGCCAGTGCTGCCAGGGGTTCGAGATCGGCGGCGGTCACCGGATTCTTCGGCTGGCCGTGACTCTTCGCGCTAGTAAACGCAAGCGTCAGCGACTTGAGCGTTTCTATCTTCGCCACAGCCTCGGTCAGATCGCGCATCGAACCTCCGGCGGGCGGGGCCTGTTCTCCCGCGTGCAGCGATTCGAGCGAGCGTAATCTGGCGAAAGCCTGAGCCCCGGCCCTCGTGAGCGGACTCTCAGGGACCGTGGCCCAGTGACCGAAGGAAAGCGTCTTCAGCTTCAACGCGTCAGCCGCCGCGGCGACGATTTTGTCATCGGCAAAGACGCCGAGTCCCGCGTGCTCCAGTCCCGCCATCCCTTTCAGGAGGATGACCGCGCCTTCGACCGGCAGCATGACATGGTCGAGCTCCAGGCGAGTCACCTGATCCAGTTCGGCGAGCGCGTGGTAACCCTCGAGTGATCCGGGCGGGAACATTTCCGAGAACTGACCAGGGCCGGTGCCACCGAAGCTCAGCTCGCGCAGCTTCGTCAGACCTTTCAGTGCGGCGAAACCCTTGCCAGTGAAACGTGTCGTGCCGGTAATGCGGATGGCTTCGATCTCCTGATGGGCTGCGAGCGCGGCGATCTCGTCGTCCGTTGGAGCGAGGTCGATGCCGCTGGTGTCCGCCG
This sequence comes from Pedosphaera parvula Ellin514, assembly GCA_945872975.1. Lineage (GTDB taxonomy): Bacteria > Verrucomicrobiota > Verrucomicrobiia > Limisphaerales > JADJPG01 > JADJPG01. The sequence continues at coordinate 4,332 of CAMCCU010000311.1, read as the reverse complement.
TCCCTTTCCAGGACGCGGTGACTTTGCCGCCCACAGGTTCGATGGTGAATTTCGACTCGGCCCCCGCAGCCGGGAGCGCGGCGGACAGGAACAGGATCAGCAGGAAGAATGGTCTCATAAGATTCATGATCTGGGGCCTTAAAAATCGGGTTCACACGAGTTCTTTGATAATGCCGTCGGCCTCGCCACCCTGGAAGCTGTCAGGGACTTTGACGCCAAGGACCTGGAAGTAAGACTGCCACAGGTTGCCCAGCCGCGTGTCCTTTTGGCTGAGATGGCCCTGATGTTTGATTCCCAGAGCCTTGCCTCCGAATAACATCGCAGGCAGCTCGGTGTTGTTGTGCGCGTTCAGCGTGCCGCCGCTGCTGCTCCAGGCGAGCAGCGTATGATCGAGCAGCGTTTCGTTGCCTTCCTTGACGCTCTTGAGCTTATCGATGAAGTAAGCCCACTCTGCCGAGTACCAGGTGTCGACTTTGGTGAGCCACTCCAACAGCTTCGAATCCTCGCCGTGGTGAGTCATCTCGTGGTAGTTATACGGACATCCCAGGGAATTGAACGTGAAGGTTCCGTCCGACAAATCCATCCGGGGCATGTAGGATATGACGCGTGTGCTATCGGTTTGCAGAGCGAGCGTGATGACGTCATACATCAGCCGCTGATAGTTGCGGTAATCGAAGGTGTCGCCGCGGCCCTGATTGGGATCGATCGCCTGCGTCTTGCCGAAGTTGATGGGATCGACTTTCGGCCGCGGTTTGGTCATCCAGTCGAGATCGGTCTGCATCTGCTGCTCGACTTGGCGGATCGAGGTGAAGTACTCGTCCAACTTCTGTTGATCGTTCTTGCCGAGCTTCGCATTCAGCCGCTTGGCGGACGCGTCGACCATATCAAGGATCGAGCCTCGGCGACTCGACGCCTGTTTTCGGGCGGCGAGTTCCTCGGGCGTCTCGGCGCGGAACAAGCGATCGAAGATGACGTCAGGACGATTCTCGGCTGGCAGCGGGGTGCCGAATGTGGTCCAGGAAAGCGTGTGATCGACCGTGAGACCGAAGCCCGTGCCACGCTGAATTCCCAACACCATGGACGGGAAGCGGGTCTCTTTGCCAATGGCTTCGGCCAACTCTTGATCACAAGAGACACGCAGCTTTGCTCCACCCGCACGCGTGTTGGTGCCGGTGAGAAAGGTCCGATCGCCACCGTGGCCGCCGGAGTGGGTCAGTCGCAATCCGGAGATGATCGTGAACTCATCCCGCAGGTGTTCGAGCGGCTTCAGGATCGGCGTGACCTCCCAGTCCTTTCCAAACGTCTTCGGGGTGTAATCGCGACCGTTCACACCCATTCCCCACATGCAGAAGACGGCTCGCTTCGGCCGCTCGGTTGCCGAGATGCCGCCGGCGTTCGCGACCGACTTGGACATCGGGCTCATGCATTCGAGCCACGGGAGCGCGATGGCGACACCCGTGCCACGAAGGAAAGTGCGGCGGGACAGAATCTTGTTTTGAGTAAGCGTCATGGAGTTGGTTTCCTGTGGGTTGGATCGTTTATTGTACGACGGACTTCCAGTCCGTAGGTCGGCGCGACGGACTGGAAGTCCGTCGTACCGCTTGGGGCGAAAGCCGACACTCATTTCGTCAGGAAAAGTCGGCTCTGGGTGATGGCGTGAATGACCGAGTGGACTCGGAACTCGTCTGTCTCCAGTTGGTTGTAAATCTCGTCGACCGCATCCGCGTCAATGACTCCCACCGGACGCGTCAGCGCGTAGGTGAGTGCCGTGGTCACGAACGCCCGGCCAAAGCGGTCTCGCTCCGCGAGGAGCGCTTGCTTGTACTCCTTCAGCGTTGAGAACGTACGGCCTGACTTGAGACTGCCACTGACGTCGAGCGGTCGCCCATAAGGATGGGGACGTCCCTGTTCATCCTGAGCCGTGTTCCACGCGCCGATGGCATCGTAGTTCTCCAGCGCCATTCCGTAGCCGTCGAGCGTGGCGTGGCAACTCGCGCAGGTCGGTTCCTTGCGATGGAGTTCCAACCGTTGACGCACCGTCAAATTCGCTCCCGCGGTGTTCGGTTGAATCTCACCCGCGCCTGGCGGCGGGGGTGACGGGGGATCGTTCAGCAGTTTCTCACGCACCCAGGCGGCGCGCCGCACGGGCAGCGTTCGGTTGCCGTCGGACAACAACGTCAGCAGACCGGACATCCCCAACACTCCACCGCGCTCGACGCCTGCGGGAATGCTGACCTTGCGAAACTCGGGCCCCTTCACGTCTGCGATTTGGTAGAGCGTGGCCAGTCGATCGTTGATGATGAGGTAATCCGAGTCGATAAAATCTGTGATGGGACGATTGTGATCCAACACGTACTGGAAGAATGCCACCGGCTCCTTGCGAGACGCCACCTCCAGTTCGTTGTCATAGCGGGGGCCCCACGGGGGGATGCGACCCCGGTAATGCTCCGATGGTTGGACCGAGCCGTATCGCCTGACATCGAGCCATTGCCCGGCAAAGCTCTCCACAAAGCGCCCGATCTTTGGATCCTTCAGCATGCGCTCCACCTGCTGGCGACGGATCGCAGGTTCGGTCAATCGACCTGCCGCAGCCTGTTCGAGCAGTTCGGCGTCCGGCATCGAGTTCCAGAGAAAATACGAGAGCCGATTGGCCAACTCGTAGTTGTCCAGGGGACGCGCCGTCTTCTCCTGCTGCGGTTCCTGGATCATGAGGAATCCCGGCGCGACCAGCAGTGCCTGCATTCCGTGACGCAGAGTCTCGTGATGCGACAACCCGAACTTCCGCTGTGCGTTCAGGATGTTGGAGACAATGGCGTCGACCTCCTGGGCATCCACAGGCCGACGGAACGCGCGGGGAATGAACTCGGAAAACATGCGGCGGATCGCCTGCTCGTTTGGAGCGTCGCTCTCCTTGAACCCCAGGGCGAGATGCGATTTCGGCGGCCACTCTTGAATGGGGCCTTCGATTTCAAAGGTGCTCAGGAAAATCTTCGGCGCGGTCTCGAGGCTCTTGCCGGGGATGATTTGAAAGACCTCTTGATCGAAAGTGGCGAGAGCCTGGAAGGCGGCTTCGCGGTCTTGAGTGAGCTTGGCCATCGTGGCCTCATCCGCCTTGTCCGTTCGGCCCTTTGCGAGTTTGCCTTGAGCCCCCATGAATCCCAACCACGCCGCAGAGTGCGCCGGATTGGTCATGATGATTTTGGGGGCGTTCCATCGCCAATTCAGGCCCACTCTTTGATCAGGCCCGGGCGCTCGGAGAAACATCAGCACTTCGTGCATGACCGGCTCGTCGATGGTGCCTTGCACTTCCTTGATGGTGTGCTCGGTGGCGATGGAGCTCCCTTGTGCGTAAGTGAGTTTCAGCCGAATTGGCCTCCCTCGATCGCCACGCGAGGCTCCGGCGGGAAAGCGAATTCGATAATAGCCGTCCGTCGTGACGGTCTTGGTGAGATCTGGTTGAGGGCCATAGCCCGACTCATAGAACTTCTCCGGATCGTTATCCGGCTCGGGCCTGCCCGAGCCTGAGTTCCAGGCGACGATTCCGTCTTTCCGGTTTTCACCGTCCCGTACGCCGGCCTTGAGAACGATGTCTTTGCTGATGTCCGTCTGCACGTGCTTGTCGCCGTGGAAACCAATCCATTTCTGCGGCTCCCACACCAGCTTGTTCGTCGCGAGTGGTTTCTCGAAGATCGCCCGGTCTGCGATGAACTTGGCGACGTCGAGGTAGCTCTCCATTTGGGTCTGGTCCAAATAGAGCGCGGCGGCGATGCGGTCGAATCCGTCCGCCGTGCCATCGGCAGGAAGCAGGTTGCGGATCGTGTCCGTCATGCCGATGTCGAGCGACAGCAGGTCGACGACGGTGTTCGCGTATTCGTCTCGGTTCAGCCGCCGCAGCAGGATCTGCCCCCCGGCCATTCGGCTTTCCTGTTGAACTCGCCGAATCTCGCCGCCGATCCATTCCGCCACGGCAAGGCCTTCCGCAGCAGGTGGTCGCGGCTTCTCCTTCGGCGGCATCGTGCCCAAGTTGATGGCATCCATCACCTCAGCCCAGCGGCTCGCAAATCGCGGCTGGCTGAAGTCGGGCTTCAACCCCTCAATCGAAAACGACGCCCGAGGGTTGTTGCCGCTGTGGCACTCGTGGCAATGCGCCTTCACGAACGGCATGACCTTCTGCTCGAAAAACTCGGGGCCTGCGGCCAGGGCTGTCGAAGCTGGCAAACACAGCACGATGCCTAAAGCTCGGCGAGCCCAGAAAACGATGGTTTTCATTGCAGTCTTCGAGATGGTGTTCATCGATTTGCTCCCGAATCGCTTGCCCGTGGGATAGGCTTC
>CAMCCU010000310.1 GCA_945872975.1 Pedosphaera parvula Ellin514 | reverse complement strand
ACCGGCGCCGCTGGCCGGCTGCGCGTGGAACTCCAGAACGCCGCGGGTGAACCGCTGCCGGGATTCGCCCTCGCCGACGCCGTGGATCAGGTCGGCGACGAAATTGATCGCGTGGTCGGCTGGAAGGCGGGACGCGATGTGGGCCGTCTGGCCGGAAACGCCGTGCGGCTGCGGTTCGTAATGCAGGACGCGGACCTGTATTCGCTCCGGTTCCGGTGATTGCCCGGCAGCCTTGCCAACGGCCCGGAGGGCTTCGATGCTTTCGCACGCATGAAACTAGATCTGACCGGACAAAGGGTGGCCGTCTTCGGGGCCGCGCGAGGCATTGGACGGGCGATCGCGGACGAGTTTGTCAGGGAAGGATGCCTTGTGCATGGCTGTGACCGAGATGACGCGGCGCCACCGCTGTCTTCGGGCTCCCGGCTGATCCCCGGGGACGTCACCGTGTCTGATCAGATGCGGGCCGTGGCCGATTCAATTGGAGAAGTAGACCACGTCGTGTTCTCTGTCGGGGTCGGCTCAGGCAAGTTCGGGTTCCCCTTCTGGAACCTGGAGCCGGAAGATTGGCGGCGCGTTGTGGAGATCAACTTACTGGGGGCGGTGAATGTAGCGCACGCGTTCGCACCGCAGTTTGTCCGGCGGCGAAAGGGATCCATGCTGTTCCTCGTCTCGGTGGCCGGCCAGATCGGCTCACAGACGGACCCACCGTACAGCGCGGCCAAGGCCGGGCTCATCAACTTCATGCAATGCGCCGCGAAGGACTTCGCGCCCCACGGTGTCCGCGTCAACGCCCTCTCGCCTGGAATGGTGAAGACAGATCTGAACGAATCGGTCTGGCGGGCGGGCCAGGCCGGTCTGCCGCCCGCCGAACGCCAGGACTACGACAGCTGGGCGGCGGAAAAAATCCGCAAGGTCTCGCCGCTTGGCCAGTGGCAGACGCCGGCGGAGCTCGCTGCCATGGCAGTCTTCCTCGCCTCGGATCATGCGCGGAACATCACCGGTCAGACGATCAACATCGACGGCGGACAGGTGATGCACTCGTGATCGGCGGCGATCACGGGCGGTCGTAAAGCAGGAACAGCCCCGAGTGATCGAGGTCGCCGTGCCCTTCGGCGTGGACAAATTTTTCCCACTGCGCCAGTGAGTTTCTGAGCGTTGGCGAATCGAGTCCCACGGAATCGGCAAGCTGGCACATGAGGCGCACGTCCTTGAGCTGAAGCTCGGCGCGTCCGCCCGGCGCAAAGTCGCGCCGCACCATGCGGTCGCCGTGCAACTGGAGGATGCGGCTCTCCGCAAATCCGCCGAGCAGCGCTTCGCGGACCTTGGCAGGGTCCACTCCCGCGAGCTCCGCCATCCGCAGGGCCTGCGCCACCGCATCGATCGTCTGGGCCACGATGAGCTGGTTGGCGAGCTTCGTCACCTGGCCGGACCCGGCCGGACCCATGTGGTTAACCCGGCCCCCCACCGCGTGCAGGATGGGCGACGCGCGGCGAAACGCTTCGTCCGTCCCGCCGGCCATGATGGTCAGGGTGCCCGCTTCCGCACCGACCTGTCCGCCCGACACGGGTGCATCCAGCCAGTGGACGCGCTGGGCAAATCCCTTCGTCTCCGCCACTCCGGTGGTACCGAAATCGACGAACAATGCTTGAGGATCGACTCCTTCGATGAGACCGCCTGCACCGAAGACGACTTGTTCCACGACGTCGGTGGTTGTGAGGTTGAGGCAAATAATCCCGTCGCCGATTTCGCGCGCGAGTTCGGGAAGAGACGCCGCGCGCCGCATGCCGAGGGCCACCGCAGCGGCGGCCGGGCCTTCGCTGCGGTTCCACACCACGACCTCCGCGCCGGCGGCGTGGAGGTGGCGCGCCATCGCCCGGCCCATGTGGCCGAGACCGACGAATCCTACCTTGTGCCCGGCGAGCGCATTGTTCATCTTCATGCGGTCATTCCAAATGAGACGCCGGCACATTGCAAATCCAGATCCCCAGCACGCATGAAGGTCATCATCACAGGCGGCGGCGGTTTTCTCGGTTCCCAGCTCTGCCAGGAGCTCCTCCGGCGCGGCACACTCACCGGCCCATCCGGGGCGCCCGAGCCCATCCACGAAATCGTCCTGCTCGATGCGCTTTTCCCCCACCCGCCCGCCGACCCCAGGGTGAAGCAGGTGAAGGGCGACATCAGCGATCGCGGGACGGTTTTCTCCGCTGTCGGCACCGATGCGGCCACCGCGATTTTCCACCTCGCGTCCATGGTCAGCGGGGAATGTGAGGAGCGCTTTGATGACGCCCTGCGGGTCAATCTCGACGGTGGACGAAACGTCTTCGAAGCCGCGCGAGCCGTGCCGGGTGTGCCCCGCGTGATCTTCGCGAGCAGCATCGCGTGCTTCGGAGGTGAAGCGATGCAGAACCCCAACACCGACCGCACCAAGCTCACGCCGCAAACCACCTACGGGATGACCAAGGCCATCTGCGAGTTGTTCGTGAACGACTACTCGCGCAAGGGGCATTTCGACGGCCGCTCGGCGCGGCTGCCCACGGTCATCATCCGGCCCGGCAAACCGAACGCTGCCGCCTCGGGCTGGGCCAGCGGCATGTTCCGCGAACCGCTCAACGGCCAGGCCTGCCTCCTGCCCGTGCGCCGCGACCAATGTCATCCGATGACCGGCTACCGCACCGTCATTGAGTCGCTCATTGCGCTGCATGAAGTGCCGTCGGCGCGCCTCGGCGATGACCGTGCCATCGGTCTGCCTGCCCATCGCGTCACCCCGCAGCTGGCCGAATCCGTTCTGCTCGAAGTCACGCGGGAACGCGACCTCAAGCTGGGGCCAATCACCGATGCCTTTGATGCCCGGATCCAGCGCATCGTGGACAACTGGCCCGTGGCCGTGGACGGCGCGCGCGCCGTAGCCTTGGGCCTGCCGTCGCCGCCACCGCTGAAGACCATCGTGGAACAGTATCTCGAGGACTTTGGAACGTGCTGAGCGCAGGACTCCTGCCGCCTCCGGAGCGCGGCGTTGCAGCAGGCAGCCGGGAAAAAGAATGGATGAATTCTCGCTGGCCGCATTGAACGGTGGCAACGCCGGACTCCACGATGCAGCATCCTGCGATGCCTCCAGCACGTAGTTTCGACCGAGGATGACGTTCTGCACCACCTTCACTTTGCTCACGCTGATGCGGACCGCGGGAACAAACGGCGGTGAGGTGATGATAATGTAGGTCACCCGACATCGGCCGGACGCGGGAAACTTGAGGGTGAGTAATCCTCCCGACAGGAGGCGAACAATTCAGGCTGCCTCGCCCGCCCGATTACCGCCCTTCTTAAGGCAATGACTGATGTACGGAAGGAGCTGTTTCTTGCGCGAGACGACTCCAGCAAGCTCGAAGACACGTTCCTCGACCATCGGATAGTCGATGTGCTTCAGAAATGCTTTTGCGCCGGTGACCAGCAGCAACGAACTGTTGCTCACCACATCGGTGACGAGCAGCGCGGAGAAGTAATAGCTCTTCTTGGCGCGGTAACGCTCGAGGGCGGACATCACCTCATCCTTGCGCTTCCAGAACTGGTCGAACCCCAGCTCTTCAATCTGCGCGACGCTGAAAACCAGGCTCTGTTCCTGGAACTCCTTGCAATCGGCCACGATGGCTTCCTCCGCCGGGAGCGACGTCAGGACGGAACCGGAGGTGAACAATTTCTCCGTAAACTTCGCGGCATCCACCCCGGAGATCTCCTCGAGCTTCTTCAATATCTGCGCGTCGCGCTCAGTCGTCGTCGGCGACGTCAGATTCAACGTGTCGCTCACCAAACCCGCCAGCAACAGGCCCGCAATTGGCTTTGGCAGATCGACTTGGTAACGGAAAAAGCAGTCCGCCACGATGGTGCAGGTGGACCCCACCGGCTCATTCCGAAAGAGAATCGGCTGCGTCGTGGTCAGCGCCCCAAGTCGATGATGATCGATGATCTCGACGATCTCCACCTGGTCCGCGCCCTGCACGGCCTGGGAGAGTTCATTGTGATCCACCAGGATTAGCTGTCGGTTCACCTTCTTCAGAAAGTCCGACTTGGACAGGATGCCGACCATGTGATTGTGGTCATCCATCACCGGAAACGCCTGGAAGTTCGACGCGGCGGCGACCGCCTCGATGCTCGCGAGCGGTTCATCATGGCGGAACGCCAGGAAGTGTTCATGGATCATGTGCTGCACCGTGATCGCAGCGCGGCAGAGCATGGCCGTCGTCGTCGTGTCATGCGGCGAGAGCAGCAGCGTCACCTCCTGCTTGGTCGCGAAATCAACCATGGATTGAGACACCGGCAAGCCGCCCGTGACGATGACAACGCGCACCTTCTCGCGGATGGAAAGATCCTGGATTTCCAAACGATCTCCGACCACCACGAGCAGTTTTTCCTTCGGATAGTCTGAGAACCGCTTGAAGAACGACTCCACACCCATCGCGCCGATCATGAGGATCAGATCTTCCTCCTGATCAATGTTGGAGCCGAAGACGATCTTGGCGTCCAGCGTACGGGCGAGATTGCGGACGGACGCCAGCACCCGGCGCGATTCCACCAGCCGGCCCGGCACCGGCAGAAAAAACTTCGTCATCTTGAACACCGACAGTAGGCCCTTGCACACGCCTTCCTCCGTGAGCACCGGCAGCACGCGGATGTTCTTCTCGTCCATCACGCCCAGCGCGTGAGCCACCGTATCCTCCGGCGGCACACTGACGACGTTCGACGCCATCACGTCGCGGACTTTTGGGGAAACATCCGAGACGAAGCGAGGCGCCGGGACGCCGAACGATTCGAGGACAAAGTCGATCCGATCATTCGTATCACCACAGCGAGCCGCCTCCGCGTGGAGCGTTCCAGTGCGGCGCTTGAACTCCGCATAAGCGATGGCCGAGCAGATCGCGTCCGTGTCCGGGTTGCGGTGGCCGATGACCAGTAATTCGCTGTCGCTCATGGTTCTCTGAGTATCCAGCCCAGACTATCGGCTGCAACTTGATTCCTTGTAGTCAGCATCAAGCTCCCCTTAAATCACCGACGTGCCGACCCGTGTCATCGCTGTTGCCAATCAAAAAGGCGGCGTGGGAAAAACAACCACCGCCGTCAATCTTTCCGCCTGCCTGGCCGCCCTCGGCAAGCCGGTGCTGCTCTTTGACCTCGATCCGCAGGCGAACGCCACCAGCGGTCTCGGCCTCGAAAAGTTCGAAGGCGCGAGCTGCTACCGCACGCTGCTCGGCGAAGGCGCGCTTCTCGACAAAATCCAGAAGACCGCCTACGACCACCTCGAAATCATCCCCAGTGAAGTCGATCTCTGCGGCGCCGATCTCGAACTCGCCCGCACCGACAACCATCTCCACCGGGTCAAGGAGGCGCTGCAACCCGTCGTGCAAAGCGGACGCTACGAATTGATCGTGATGGATTGCCCGCCGTCCCTCGGCATTCTCACGCTGAACGCCTTCGCCGCTGCGAACAGCCTGCTCGTTCCGCTCCAGTGCGAATACTACGCGCTCGAAGGCATCTCCATGGTCACGCGACTGCTAAACCAACTGCGGGACACCGGGGTCAACCCGACGCTCGAATTGCTCGGCGTGGTGATGACCATGTTCGACGGACGAACGAACCTTTCCAACCAGGTCGTCAGCGAAGTCCGCCAGCACTTCGGGGAGCTTGTTTTCGAGACCGTCATCCCCCGCACCACGCGCCTGGCGGAAGCGCCCAGCTTCGGAAAACCCATCATTCACTACGACAAATACAGCGCTGGCGCGGCTGCTTATGAACTGCTGGCTCAGGATTTATTGAAGCGGCTGAAGCTGTAGTTCTGAGGAATAATTTTCTTTGCAGGCGGCGCTGTGCTGGCTATTTTTCGGGCGGTCTGTCCGATGGTGTAATGGTAGCACAAGGCTCTTTGGAGGCCTTTGTCATGGTTCGAATCCATGTCGGACAGCCAATGTTTCCAAGAGTTGTAACCTCACCGATCCGTGAAATTTTAATTCAAGTCACTCGGTTGTTAAGTGCATCCACATATGGCACCACTCATCCCAAGTTTCTTGGCTTCCTACCTTGCGGGCGTTTTCGGGCTCATCTGGTTTGATCTCCACGTTCTCGATCTTGGAGACCCAAAGCTCAGAACGTCGGTGGACATTTATTTTCCTATTTGGTCGGCATTCTATTCACCAGCGGTCATTACCGCTCTCATCTTTCTGTGGCGCTCACGACAGCAGCACTGGCGACTGTGGCGGTTAGCAGGGCTTTATCTCGCCCTCATCTTTTCGGCATTGGAAATTTCATTTATTTTCGACTTGGGCTGGATCGTTCTGCTGCTGGAGTTCGTGATGCTGAGTGTACTGTTTCGTATGATCAAGCAAACGTCCGAAAAGGTTAGATATGTCTGACCTGCCTAACCTCTACTCCTGCCAAACTGGAGGGGTAAACTGAATTAGCGCTCAGCGCCGTCCTTCTCCGTCCTCGGCCTCTCCAACTTGCTCACCCGCCGCAACAAATCCGGCAGCCGTTGCAACGCGATTAACACCCGCTTCATTTGCCATTCCGGTTGCGCCGGAGAACCGAACCATGAACATCCTTCCGCGCTCCACTGTGAAACACACGCTTGACGGCTGCTTCCACAGGCCGATTCTCTCCGCTAAATGAACCCGACGCATGAGCCTTTCGCCCGGAAGTGCGCAGGGTCAAAAATCAAATCCCTATCAATAACTCTATGACCAAAAA
>CAMCCU010000309.1 GCA_945872975.1 Pedosphaera parvula Ellin514 | reverse complement strand
TCTATTTGCCGATGGCCGATCTGGCGCGGACCGGCTTGCTTCGCGAAGGCAGCCTCGTGCGGCATCGCGTCTCCTTCAGGCTCCCGGCCGGCGTGGATGCGGCGAAGTTGGTCGAGAAGCTCAAGCCGCAGCTCGACAAGAATCGGTTGGGCCACAGCACGGTTGAGGAACGCAAGCGCGACCTCGGACGCTCGATGGACAATCTCTATTCGTATCTCAATCTCGTCGGCTTCATCGCGCTCCTGCTCGGTGGCGTCGGCGTGGCCAGCGCGATCCACGTGCATGTGAAACAGAAGCTCGGCACCGTGGCGGTTCTGCGTTGTCTAGGCGGCACGGTGGCGCAGACGTTTGCCATTTACCTCGCGCAAGGCATGGCGCTCGGAATGTTCGGCGCGATGCTGGGCGCGGCGCTGGGCGTGGCGATCCAACTCGCGCTGCCTCGGGTGCTGGGAGATTTCATTCCGTTCACGTTCGAGTTCCACACGTCGTGGTGGGCGGTGACTCGTGCGATGACCGTGGGCTTCGTCATCTGCCTGTTGTTCGCCCTGCTGCCGCTGCTGGCGGTGCGACGCGTCTCGCCGCTCGCTGCGATTCGTGTTTCGTTCGGTTCCCAGAACGGTCAACGCGATCCGCTGCGCTGGGTGGTCGCGGGCGCGTTGGCGGCAGGCATCGTTGGCTTCGCGCTGACACAAGGCCGCGACTGGCGAGTCGGGCTTGGCTTCGCGGGCGGGCTCGGAGTGGTGTTCGCGCTGCTTGCCGCGACGGCGAAGGGATTGGTGGTGGCGACGCGAAGGTTCACGCCGGCCACGCTCCCGTTCACCGTGCGGCAGGGCCTGGCGAACTTGCATCGACCGAACAACCGCACGCTGCTGCTGCTGCTCTCGCTGGGCCTGGGGACGTTTCTCATGGTGAGCTTGTTCCTTGTCCAGCAGACCTTGCTGACGCAGCTCATCTCCTCCGACAGCAAGACCCAGCCGAACTCGATCCTCTTCGACATCCAGGCCGACCAGCGCGAGGGCGTGAGCAATCTTGTTCACTCGCTCAAGCTGCCGATTCTTGATGAGGCGCCGATCGTGACGATGCGCTTGATGTCGCTCAAGGGGCGGGCGGTGGAATCAATTCTCACGAACAAGGAGAGCGGCATCCCGGCCTGGACGTTGCGCCGCGAGTATCGCAGCACCTACAACGATCGGCTGCGCGACAGCGAGAAACTCATCGCCGGGGAATGGCATGCGCAATCGACGAATGATGCGGAGGTCGTGCCGATCTCGGTCGAGGACGGCATCGCGAAGGAACTTCAGATTGGCCTCGGCGACGAAGTGACCTGGGACATTCAGGGCGTGCCGCTGAAGACGCGGGTGGCGAGTTTGCGCGAAGTGGACTGGCGTCGCGTGCAGCCGAACTTCTTCGTCGTGTTCCCGCGTGGCGTGCTGGAGAGCGCACCCGCGATGCACGTGCTCGTGACGCGCGTTGGCTCGGCGGATGAGTCGGCGACGCTCCAGCGTGAAGTAGTCGGCAAGTTCCCGAGCGTGTCCGCGATTGACCTGACGCTCATCCTGCAAACGCTCGATTCGATCCTGACGAAGATTTCGTTTGTCGTCCGTTTCATGGCGATGTTCACCGTGCTGACCGGGTTGCTCGTGTTGGTGGGCGCGTTGGTGACGGGACGTTTCCAGCGGATTCAGGAGAGCATCTTGTTGCGCACGCTCGGGGCGTCGCGCGGGCAAATCTTCCGCGTGCTGTTCGTGGAGTATGCAGCACTGGGTTTGCTGGCGTCGTTGACCGGCGTGCTGCTGGCGACGGGCGCGGCGTGGGCATTGTCGGTGTACGTCTTCAAGGCCAGCTTCGCGCCGCCCGTGCTTCCTTTGCTGGTGGCGTTATTCGCGGTGCCTGCGCTGACGGTGGTGACGGGCTTCCTGATGAGCCGTGGTGTGCTGAATCATCCGCCGCTGGCCATCCTGCGCGCAGAAGCATGATCCGGGAAGAGGTGGGCAACCACGGATGAACGGTCATCCGTGGTTGAAACAAAAAACCCGCAAGCCGTTTCCGGACTCGCGGGTTGTGGAGAGATGGTTTCGCTGAAGATCAGTCGAAGGCGTGACCGGCGCAGCAGAGCACGTTCTTGATCTTGTGGCGCACGAGCTCCTTCACCTTGTTGCGGGCGGGAGCGAGATACTTGCGGGGATCGAATTCCTTCGGGTTCTCGAACATCACCTTGCGGATGGCAGCGGTCATGGCCATGCGGAGGTCGGTGTCGATGTTGACCTTGGTGCAGCCGATGCGGCGGGCGACTTCGATGTCGGCTTCCGGGACGCCAGCGGTGTCGGTGCCCATCTTGCCACCGTACTTGTTGATCTCTTCGGCGAGATCCTTCGGCACGCTGGATGCACCGTGCAGCACGAGCGGATAATCACCCATGCCAGCGTCGCTGAGAGCCTTCTTGATGAGCTTGAGGCGTTCGAGGTCGAGGTGCTGTTCGCCCTTGAACTTGTAGGCGCCATGGCTGTTGCCGATGGCGATGGCGAGCGAGTCGCAGCCGGATTCCTTGACGAACTTCACGGCTTCTTCCGGCACGGTGTAGTGGCCGCTGGCGGAGTGTGAACCGCCCTCTTCGCCGTCGTCGAACTGCGCGCCCACGAGATGGCCGAGCTCGGATTCCACCACGCAGTTATGCTTGTGGGCGTAATCGACGACCTTCTTGGTGATCTCGACGTTCTTCTCGAAGCACTCGTGCGAGGCGTCGATCATGACGGAGGTGAAGCCTTCGTCGATGCACTCTTTGCAGAGCTCGAAGGTGTCGCCGTGGTCGAGGTGCACCGCGATCGGAATCGTGGAGACGCTGACGGCGGCTTCGATGAGCTTCTTGAGGTAAACGGGGTTCGCATACTGGCGGGCGCCCTTGGAAATCTGGAGCATCACGGGAGCCTTCTCCTCTTCGCAAGCCTCGATGATGGCCTGGAGCAGCTCCATGTTGTTCACGTTAAATGCGCCGAGCGCGTATTTGCCCTTCAGCGCTTTCGCGAAGAGGTCAGTGGTATGTGTCAGTGGCATAGTATCGTAATTTCTAAGTCAGGGGCTTGCCTTGAACTGGCAAGCAAGGGGCGATATTAGGAATCGACCATGAAAAGGAAACAAAAATTCCGTGACAAACGAGTCATCAAAACGCCTCGGAAACACCGGATTATTCCTGTTCGATCCGCACTGGCGAACAGTGCTTCGCCGGGGCCGCGATGATTGCCGCCAGCTCTCGCCTCAAACCAGGCCCTGCAATTCGCGATGGTTCACTTTGCCGGTGCCGAGCTTGGGAATCTCCCGCAAAAACTTGACCTCCCTCGGCACGCAAAGATTCGGATAGCCCTTGGCGCGAAGCACGGCGCGAATCTCATCGAGCTGAAGCTTCGCATCGTTTGCCACGGCGATCAGCATCTCGCCCTTGTCCGCGTCCGGCTTGCTTACGACGGCCAACTGAAAGCGAAGCCCGTATTGCGGGAAGGCGCCGGCCAACGCCTCCTCGATGGCGGTGAGGCTGACCATCTCGCCGCTGATCTTCGCGAAACGTTTCAAGCGGCCGAGAATGAACACGAACCCCTCCTCATCCACTTTCGCGATGTCGCCGGTGTCATACCAGCCGCCGAGCTTCTGGAACGCGGCGTTCGGCTCGGGATTCAAATAGCCGCGCATCACGTTCGGCCCGCGCACGAAGAGCCGCCCGCCTTCGGCCACGCCTTCGACCGGTTCCAGCCGGTAATCGACGCCAGGCAGAAACATCCCGGCGGAACCATGCTTCGCCCGCAGCGGCGTGTTCGCGCTGACCGCCGGGCTGCATTCGGTCGCGCCAAATCCTTCGAGCACGCGCACGCCGAAACGCTGCGCCCACATCGCTGAGGTGGCTTCCTGAAGTTTCTCCGCGGCGGCAAACATGTAGCGCAGGCTGCGCCAGTCGAGCGCGTGGGCCTTGCGCGCGTAGCCGTTCAAGAACGTATTGGTCGCGAGCATGATGGTGGCGTCGCGATGATAGAACGCCGTCGGGATGACGCGGTAGTGCAGCGGCGACGGGTAGAGCGTGACGTTGCAGCCGCGCACCAGCGGGAGCAGCGTGCCGATGGTCAGCCCGAAGCTGTGGAAGATCGGCATCGCGTTGAAGAGCCGGTCCCAGTCCTGGACGTCGCACACGGTCAGCATCTGCTGGATGTTCGCGAGAAGGTTCGTGTGCGTCAGCTCGACGCCTTTGGGAATGCCCTCGGAACCACTCGTGAAGAGGATCGCGGCGGTGTCGTCAGGCGCTGGCTTCGCGACGAGGATTGAGCCGGGTGCGAATCGAACGCCCAGCAACGTCAGCAGCTTGTTCAAGCCGGTGATGTTCGCGCGGACGTCTTCGAGGTAGATCAGCTCGACGCCGGCGTCAGTCAGTGGCTCGAGCTTGAGCCTGGCCTTTTCGACGAAGGCCCGCGACGTGATCACCTGCTTCAAGCCAGCGAGCTGGCAGCACGCCAGCATGACGACAGAACCGGTCGAGTAATTGAGCAGCGCCGGAATTTTCCCGACCAACCAGAGGCCAAGCAACGAGACGGGCATGGCGTTCACGTTGGGAAGCAGCACGCCGACGCGGCGCTGATCTGGCGCGATGCGCCGGACGAATTGTTCACCCAACAGGCTCGCGCCCACGAGCAGCCGTCGATAGTTCAACGACGCGCTCACGTCCTCCAACACGACATGCTTCGGCCTGGTGCGCGCGGTGGCGAGGATCGCTTCGGGGATGGTCGCTTCGCCGAACTTCATCTCCGTGTCGAACCGCTGGAAGATCATTTTGTCACGCAACCAGTTCGTCAGGAGCGTGCGCGACTGCGTGGTGGCGAGATGCACGAGATGCGGCGGCGTGAGCACGTCGCTGAAGTGCGCTGTGACCTTCGGGAAACATCGTTTCTCATCCTTGTTCGGCGAGAACGGCAGCCGGTGCGCGCCGCGCAGGAAGCAGGTGATGACCTTCGCGTTTGTCTTGTGCAGGAGAAAGCCCGTGCCATCGAAGATCTTCATCAGGCAGCCGGTGCGCGACAGCCGGCCTTCCGCGAACAGCACGAGCCGGCCATTCTTCTGCAAATACTCCGCCATGCGCTTCGCGGCGTAGGGCGAGGACGTGTCCACCGGGAAGCTCCGGTCGTTGATCATGATCTTCCGGTGCAGCCAGCTCGTCTCGGCGGACGTGCTCGACACCACGAACCGCCAGTCGTCGTCGAGCGTCACGACGAGAAAGAGCCAGTCGATCCACGACGTGTGATTGGGAATGAGCAGCACCGGGCCCGGCGTCTTGAGCGCCTCGACGTTGTAGGCGCGAAAGCCAAAGAGGACCCGCACCAGCCAGCGAAAGAAAAGTTTGATCATGGCACCATGTCGCATCCTGCGTTCATCCGGGAGTCATCAGATGCGTTCCTTTGTGCTTGAGGGAAGGCTTACTCGCAAGCTCTCAACTTCGCTTCAGGCCAGAACGCCCTTGATCACTTCTGGATCCACTACGCCCGTGAGCTTCTGGTCCAGCCCGCCGTAGAAGTAAGTGAGCTTGTGGTAATCGAGGCCCATGAGGTGAAGCAGCGTCGCGTGCAGGTCCCGGATGTGATGCTTGTCCACGGCGGCTTCGTGGCCGAGCTCATCGGTCTCGCCGTAGCTGCCGGGCTTCACCCCGCCGCCCGCCATCCAATAGGTAAAGCCCTTCGGATTGTGGTCGCGTCCATCACCGCCGCCTTGCACCAGCGCCTGCCGGCCGAACTCGCCGCCCCAGACCACGAGCGTTTCATCGAGCAGGCCGCGTTGTTCGAGATCTCGGAGCAGGGCAGTGATGGGTTTGTCGATCTCAGGGCCGTGAATCTTCAGGTTCTCCTCCACGCCGTTGTGCGCGTCCCAGTTCTGCTGCTGATGTCCGCCGCCGTGATAAATCTGCACGAAGCGCACGCCACGTTCCACGAGCCGACGCGCGACGAGGCATTGGCGTCCGAACGGCGCAGGCCCGAGCGCGATCGGGTGATCGTTCTTCGGATCGTTCAGGCCATACATCTCCTTCGTCGCCTCGGTTTCGGAGGCGAGATCGAGCGCTTCCGGCGCGGTGGTCTGGAGCTGGAAGGCCAGTTCGTAGCTGGCGATGCGTGCCTGCAATTCCGAATAGCCCGGACGCTTCGCGAGATGCTCGGCGTTCAGCGCGTTCGCGGTGGAAATCAAATCGCGCTGCATCGGCGCCGTCATGCCGGAGGCGGAATCGAGATTCAGAATCGGCTGGCCGCTCGCGCGGAAGACCGTGCCTTGATACGCCGCCGGCATGAAGCCGCTCGACCAGTTCGCCGCGCCGCTGATTGGGCCGCCGCGTTGGTCGAGCATGACGACGTAGCCGGGGAGGTTTTGGTTCATCGAGCCGAGGCCGTAGCTGAGCCACGAGCCCATCGACGGATAGCCCTGGATGATGCGGCCGCTGTTCATCTGCAACATGGCCGAGCCGTGCGCGAAGCTGTCCGAGTAAAGCGACTTGATGACCGCGAGCTTGTCCATCTGCGTCGCGAGATGCGGCAGTGCGTCCGAGCACCATTGGCCGGACTGACCGTATTGTTTGAAGGTGCGCTTGGAGCCGAGCAGCTTGCCGGCACCGACGCTGCGACGGCGCTGTTCGAGGTTCGCGGTCTGGCCGTGGCGTTTTTGCAGCTCGGGCTTGTAGTCGAACAAGTCCATCTGCGACGGCCCGCCGTACATGAA
>CAMCCU010000308.1 GCA_945872975.1 Pedosphaera parvula Ellin514 | reverse complement strand
CATGTGGGCGAATCAAGCGGGAAGAATTTTATGAACAACGAATTTCAAAAGCGCGTGGAAGACGCCATCGCCAATCCGCAGAACATGGGCGAGATGACCGGCGCGGATTCCATCGGCACCGTGGGCAACGCGGATTGCGGCGACATGCTGCGCGTCTGGGTGAAGTTCAAGGATGAGAACGGCCGCAAGGTGATCGACAAGGCGAGCTTCCAAAGTTTCGGCTGCGAAACGGCCATCGCCGCCGCGAGCCTCGCGATGGAGCTCATTCGCGGGAAGACGCCGGAAGAGGCGATGAAGATGCGCGGCGAAGAGTTCGCCAAGGATCTCGGGCCGCTCCCGCCGACGAAGGTTCACTGCACGCAATTGGTCGAAGGCGCCATTCGTTCCGCGCTCGATCCGAACGCACCCGCTCCATCCCCCAAGCCCGTGGCAGCGCCCACCGCGCCTGCACCACAGGGGAATTTGAACGAGAGCTTCAACCAGCCGAAGCAAGGCGGCGTGCGCGTGGTGTTTCTGAATCAGCAGGCAGAGCAGCAACAGCAGTAGAGTGCGGTTGCAAACGATTGTTGGCGGCCAAGGCTGGCGTGGAATCCCTCCAATGAAAAAGGGCCGGGGAATAAACCCCGGCCCTGAACTGTTCCCTTCTCGGAACACCGGCCTGGAACCGGCCAGACCGGCGTTTCATGCACCCGCTCGGTTCACTGTGTGATCAGGCGGAAGAACCGCGCACTGGAGCTGCGAGGAATGGTGACTTGGAAGCGACCGTTTTCGAGCACGACGTCGCCGGGAGCCGTCTGCCAGTCAGCGGGGCTCAAGGTCGTGGCTTGTTCCAAGACGGGGAACGCATCAGCGGTCCAGCCCGGCCAGCTCACGACCACGTTATCGCCCTGCAAGGTGATGGCCAGGCGTGGCTTGACGGCGGCGGTCTCGGGTCCGGCGGCAAAGCTGGACGCCACCTGCGCCGGGAGCATGAAGCCATTCCAGATGCGGAACTCGTCGAACTGACCGCGGAACAGCGGGTCGTTGAACTGCGCACGACCAAGCCAGTTGTTGAGCGTGGAACCCATCGCCGCCGGGGTAATGGTGAGGTTGCGGTTCTCCGCGACTTGAACGCCATCGACATACAGACGGCCCGCCTTCGCGTCGCCGCTGGTCGTCCAGACGACATGCTTGAGCTGACCAACTGGCAATGAGCCAACCGGCTGTTCCACCAACTGCTCACCAGCGCCGCCGCCGGTGAGCGTGTAAGCACCACGGAGATTGCCCAAACCGCTCGGGGCGGAAAGGAACATGTATTGCAGGCCGGAAGTCCCGGTTCCAATGGCGAAGTCTTCGCCACCCGTGCTATTGCCGAAGTCGAAGATGCGCGCCCAACCAGCGCTGCCATCGTCCTGCACCCAGGCTTCGATGGTGATGCTGCTGTAGGGGAGAACAATGTCGTTCGGGAGGTTCACATAAGCCGAGCTGCCATCGAGGGTCAGCTTGCCAGCAGCAAAGGTAGCGTTGCCCACAACGGCGCCGTCCTGGCCGCCGACGATATCGGTGGCAACGGTCACACCAGCCACCTCGTTGAAGGTGTATTGGTTCTTCAAAACCGGAGCGGGCACAGGCAGGACGGTAAGGGTCGCCACGTCGCTGGTGCGAACGGTCGCCAACCCATTGGGACTGTTTGAAACGACGCAGGTGAAGGTTGCGCCGCTATCCCCGGTCGCCGGGGTGATGGAGTAGGTGGAGCCGTTGGCACCGGGAATGGCAACGCCGCTGCGGAACCATTGATACGAAATCGGCGGAGCGCCGCTGGCCAGGGCCGTGAATTCGGCCGTGAAACTCTGGTAACGCGAAGCGGAGGAAGGCTGGCTGACGAAGGTGACCGGGGCTTCGGACAAGTTCACCACGTTCGGACCGGCGTTGTAGTTGCCGGAGACTTCGTTCGCACCGATGACGCGGTTGTAGATACGGAACTCATCGAACTCGCCCTGAATGTTGCGGTCATCCCACTGGGAACGACCAAGCCAGACATTGACGTCGTTGATGTCGCTCATGGCGGTGGGGACGGTGCGGGAATTCTGCGGCACACCGTTCTCGTAAGTCCGGATCGTGCCGGACGCTTCGTCCCACGTGACGACGAAGTGGAAATCCTCACCAGGCGTGGTGCCACCGACATTGTCCACAGAAAGACCGCCAGCGTCGGCAGGGAAGGCATTGCGTAATTCCATGCGATGAACGTCAAGATCCCCACCAATTTGCGCGCCGTAGTACAGGTAATCCAACCCGGGGCCAACCCCGGCCTGCGGTCCAGCGACCTCGCCAGCCGCGCCGACGCCAAAGTCGAAGATACGGGCCCATGTCTGGCCTCCAGTGACCTTGACCCAGCCTTCGATGGTGACCTGACCGCTACCCCCGTTGTTCGTGCTGTTGACCGAAAGGAGGCCATTCGGCAAATCGCCGTAGGCGGCAGCGTCGTTCCCGCCACCAGCGAGCACGAGGCGGTTTCCAATATAAGCGGAGCCAGTGCCAACAATGGTGCCGTGGGCAGTGCCTACAGAATCGTTGATGGCCAACCCCGTGGCATCGGCAGCATCCGGCCCATTGAAGGAATAACGGTGGATGGGTGCGGCGCTCAAGGGCAGCGGAGCAGGCCGGTTGTTGAACGCGGACTTCTCCTCGTTGAAGTTTTGCTTCACCTGCGCATCGGTCAGCGCGTCATTGTGAATACGGACCCGGGCGATGCTCAGGGACCCGCGCAAGCCACCGGTCACGACTGTTCCGTCACCACCATCAAGCTGCGCGGCAATCTGGATGGACGTGCCGCCGTGAACGGCGAGGCTGACGGCTTCCTGGTTGAGCAGGATACCGTCGGAGAAGACTTTCTGCGTCGCTCCATCGTAGGTGTAAACCATGTGATGCCAAAGACCCGCCGTCGGAGCGCCGCCGCTGTCAGCCCAGCCCAAATCGGAGCCACCCCAGTGACCAACCGAGCCCCAGCGACCGTCAGTGCCATAATTGAACGACATATTGGAACCATCGGGACCACCGCCGCGCTTGCCCCAGGAGACCAAGGTTTCCTCGCCATCGATCGCGGGGTTGTACGCCCATACCTCGATGGTGGAAGTTTCAGCTCCAACCAATCCAGCCGGAGTGGGAACCAGCGCACCACCCAACTCGCTCACGAGTTGCAGAAAGTCCGAACCGTCGAACGTGATGGCTTTGACGCCAGCGATAGTCGTCACGGCGGGCACCGTGGCACCGCCGCCGCGTGCTTCAAACAAGCCTCCCAGCGTGCCGGTATTGACGATGGACGAAAGAGAACCCTCGGCTTGCGCCGTGGCATCGACGTTGACATAAAGGTCTCCAGCTACCTGAAGCTGGGCCATTGCCGGGCTGATAAATCCCAGCACAGCCAGCGCCGCCGTGACGGCGGGCAGCAGCCCGGCGGGAGCTTTTAGAGATGATTTTGCTATCGATTTCATAGGGTTGCTACTGAGTCTGATTCACTGTGATTTCTAACTGTTTCACCTGCGGGCCAGCCTGGGGCATGGACGCCGACACGCTCTTCGCGTGTAAGACAGGGGTTGTGAGACAGGATGAATCTATCGAATCCAACAGAGGCGAACCATGAGAAGTTGCGCATAAGATTTGAGGTATTTCACCGGAAGACGACCTCCAAAGCTGGAACGCACTGCCTCCAGCAAGATTCCAACGGAATAGACCAACCCTTACCGGATCGCAGTGGCGAGCGCGCTAACCAATCACGTTCCCACCAGCCACCGCCTTGCCCTGACGCCTGCGATTTGCCGCCCGATACCGGCTGGGCGGCGAGCCTGCCTCGCGCTTGAACACCGCGCTGAAATACTCGACGTGCGTGAACCCCGAACGCTCGGCGATTTGCGACATCGACAGCTCCGTCTCCGCCAACAGCATCTTCGCCCGGTCGAGCTGCACGCGCAAAATCTCCTCATGCGGCGTGCGGCCGAGCAACTTCTTGAAACGGCTCTCCAGGATGCGCCTCGACTGCGGCGCGGCCCGCAGGACATCCTTCACGCTGATGCCAGTGCAGGCGCGCTCGCGGATGAAACGGATCGCGCGGACAAGATTCGCATCTTCGATTGCCAGCACATCGGTGGATTGCCGTGTGGCGATCCCGAGAGGTTCGATGAAGTGCGCTTCCGAACGCGACTTCTCCCCCGCCATCAAACGATCCAGCAACTCCGCCGCGCGATAGCCCGTGCGATGCACATTCGGCACCACGCTCGACATCGGCGGGTCGGACAGGTTGCACAGCAGCTCGTCGTTATCCACGCCGATCACCGCGACTTCATCCGGCACCGCGATGGCGCGGCGACGGCAGGCATCCAGCACCTGGCGCCCGCGAAAGTCGTAGCACGCCATGATCCCAACCGGCTTTGGCAGCGATGAAATCCATGCGCCAATGTGCTCCACGTCCGCATCTTCATCACCACTCCCCGCCGCCGGTGGCTGGTAAGTGAAGAACGGGTGTTTCGCCGTGCGGACCACCTTCTCGAAATACCCGCCGCGCCAGTTCGACCAGTCGAATTGGGGATTCCCGCAGAACGCAAAGTTCTTGAACCCGCGTTCCATGAAATGCTCCGCCGCCAGCCGCGCGATGGCTTCGTCGTCCGTCTCGAACCACGGCAGCTTGGGCAGCAACCGCGCCGCGCTCACATCAATGATCGGCATCTTCAAGCCCGCCAGCGCCTGCGCAATCGCGCGGTTCTCAATGCGGGCAATCACGCCATCGCCATCCCATCGCGCCAGCCAGGCCGGCGGCGTATCTCCGCGCCCGTGCTCCGCCAGATGCACCGACCACGTGCGATGCTCGCGCAGGTAGGCGATGATCCCCTGCAGCAAGCCGCGGGCATAGGCGTTCGAGGTTTCGATTAGCAGAGCGACCTTGCGCATAGTCAGTGGCAATTCGTGAACTGAACGATCGTGATTCGTCGCGGTGACAGCGCGGAACTTCCCCCAACCCATCCCGGCACGCAACTGTTCTCCTCCATTTCGCGCCGCCGATCACGTTTCCGTTTGCCCGGTCGCAGGAGTGTGTTTATTTTCCCAGCTATGCTTCCCAGCTCTGTCCAAACAATCGTCGTCCTCGGTGGCGGCAGCGCCGGCTTCATGGCGGCACTCACCCTCAAGCGCAAGCTGCCGAACCTCAAAATCCGCGTCGTGCGCAGCCCGGACATCGGTGTCATCGGCGTCGGCGAAGGCACCACCGTCTCGTTCCCGCGCCATTTCTTCGAGTATCTCAAGCTCAAGCCGCAGCAGTTCTACGCCGAGACCGAGCCGACCTGGAAGCTGGGCATCAAGTTTCTCTGGGGACCGCGCAAGGAGTTCTACTACACCTTCGCCTACGAATATCAGCATCGTTACCCCGAGCTCTCGCGCAACAACGGCTTCTTCTACCAGCACGACCAGCCCTACGCCGGACGCATCTCCGCCTTCATGGCGCACGACAAGGCGTTCACGAAACGCGCCGATGGCTTCCCTGAATTTCACAACCATCACGCCTTCCACATCGAGAACCAGAAGCTCGTCGGCTGGCTGGAAAACGTCTCACGCCAGTTCGGCGTCGAAGTCATCGACGCCACCGTGCGACCGGAAACCGGCCCTCAAGGCATCACCGCGCTCATCACGGATTCCGGCGAGCGCCTCACCGCCGATCTTTACATCGACGCCTCCGGCTTCCGCAGCGAACTGCTCGGACGCGCGCTGAACGAGCCTTTCCTCAGCTTCTCCGACGCGCTCTTCTGCGACCGCGCCGTCATCGGCGGCTGGCCGCGCACGGACGAGCCGATCAAGCCCTACACCGTCGCCGAGACGATGGACGCCGGCTGGAGTTGGCAGATCGAGCACGAAACTTGGATCAATCGCGGCTACGTCTATGCCTCCAACGCCATCAGCGATGACGAAGCGCTCGCCGAATTGATGCGCAAGAATCCGCGCATCGCCAACGTGCCGCGCGTGGTGAAGTTTCGCAGCGGACGTTACGCAAGGAACTGGGTGGGCAACGTCGTCGGCATCGGTAACTCCGTCGGGTTCGTTGAACCGCTCGAAGCCACCGCCCTCCAGGTCATCTGCGTCGAGGCCAGCACGCTCGCCGATTCGCTGATCGACAGCTTGTGCGCACCGACGCCGAGCCTTGTGACGCTTTACAACAATTACAACGCTCAGGCATGGGATGACATCCGAGACTTCCTCGCCGTCCACTACAAGTTCAACACCCGCCTCGACACTCCCTTCTGGCAGGCTTGCCGCAACGACACAAAGCTGCACGACGCGGAGTTCCTCGTTGATTTCTACAAGGAGAACGGCCCCAGCGTCGTCGCCGGCGCGCAGCTCCTGCACTCCTCGAACTCCTTCGGCATGGATGGATATCTCGCGATGTTAATCGGCCAGAACGTACCGCACGCGAAGCCCTTCACGCCCTCCACCGCCGAGGCCAAGCTGTGGAACGACCGCTGCGCCACCTGGGCTCTCGAAGCCCGCCGCGCGCTCGACGTCAAGCAATGCCTCGACGCCATGCGCAGGCCCGCCATGAAGCGGTGAGAGGCGAACCCCTCACTTGCGACCCGCCGCGGGCCGCACTGTAGTCTTCATCTGACGCGATCCACGGTCCTCGCGGACATCCCGTGACTGCTTGAAATTCGCATCACGAGGCGGACTCTTCCGCGCCTTGTCGTTACGGTTCGCGCCCGGTTTGCGGAGCGCTTTGGCTTTTGGAGTTGCAGTAGCAGTCA
>CAMCCU010000307.1 GCA_945872975.1 Pedosphaera parvula Ellin514 | reverse complement strand
GGTGACGGCCCAGTCGGCGGGCGGAGTCGGCACGGGACCAAACGAGGATGCAGAGGTTTTAAGCATCCCGTCATAGAATACATCAATGCATGAAGTACAAGTACAAACGAATAATTCATCGAGACAAGATGTGCGCAATGATTAGCCCCCAGGAGAGGGAGCGCGACACGGATTTTAGTTGGATTCAAACCCATAGCCGCGTCCGTGAACCCAACAAACGCGGACGAAGACTCGCTGCCGCCGATCGGCTTTTCCGCGCTCCCTCTCCTGGGGGAGAGGGCTGGGGTGAGGGCGGATCTTCACTCGTGCCATCCGCTATCGCGAAGTGGTGCGCCACGGCTTTCCTCTCATTGGTTGCGTGCCTTCCATGGAGTTCCCGCGCCGCCGCGCCGGCCATCACGCGCGTTCAGCCTGCGGCGGTGGTGCCGGGAGCCACCACCGCCATCACGCTGCCCGGTGAGAACCTCGGCGGCGCGGTCGATCTCTGGACGAGTTTTCCCGCAGAGGTATCGCGCCACTCCAATCACGATCAGGCGCAGTTCAATCTGAAGGTCCCTCCTCAAACCCCCGTTGGCATCGGCGCTGTCCGGCTCATCACGACGAATGGAATGTCCGGCCTCACACTGCTCCTAGTCGACGCGCTTTCCGCATCGCCCAGCAGCGGGACGAATCATTCGCTGGCGACCGCACAACTCATCGCCGTTCCCGGCGCAGTGGATGGAAGCTGCGTTGCGTTGCGTTCCGACTTCTTCCGCATCGCCGCCAAGAAGGGCGAGCGAATCAACATGGAAGTCGTGGCGCAACGGATCGGCTCGCCGCTCGATCCGTGGATCCGCCTTCTCGACGATCAAGGCCGTGAACTCGCGTCGAACGACGACGCGCCCGGCCTCGGAGCCGACGCGCGGATCGATGTTCGCTGTCCGAAGACGGGCCAATACTTCGTCGAGGTTCGCGACACGCGACACGGCGGTGGAGCGCAGCATCGTTACCGGTTGCGCGTCGGACCGCCGTTGCCCGCGCCGCTGCCGTTCCTCACGAACCGTGACCTCGCACCATTCACTGGACCACTCGCGACACCGAACACCACCACCGAACGCGAGCCGAACAACGAGCCCTCCTCGGCGCAACTTCTCCAGACGCCCGTCGAAGTCAGCGGAAGTTTCAACGTGCCTGGCGATCGCGATGTCTATGAGTTCTCTGCGAAGAAAGACGAGCGATTCATCTTCCAGGGACGCACGCGCAGCATCGGCTCACCGTGCGATCTATTCCTGCGTCTCGAATCCACGAACGGCACAAAGATCGCCGAAGCAAACGCCACGGGCGCGGACGATGGCGCGTTGACTAATCGCTTCATCGACAGCGGGAACTATCGTCTGGTCGTGGAGGAGTTGAATCAGAGCGGCGGTCCGACGTTCCACTATCAACTCGCCATCCAGCCTGTCGCGCCGGGGTTCACCTTGAGCACGGAGACAGAACGAGTATCCGCAGCGGCGGGAGATTCGTTCACCATCGAAGTGCGCGCCGAGCGACGCGACTACGACGGGCCGATCTCGTTGAACCTGATCGAACCATCCGGCAGCTTGAGCATCACGAACGCCGTCATCCCGGCGAAGACCAACGTCGCCAAGATCACGCTAAGCGCCGTCGAGAATCTTGACCTTGGAGATTACCTGCCCTTCAGCCTCACGGGCGGCGCCGTCATCAAAGGCACCGATGTGACTGAACGCGTCAGCACCGTGCCCGCGTTGCGAATCCTGTTCCCTTCCCTGCGCCATCCACCGCGCGAACTGGACGGCCTGCTGATGTTCAGCGCCTCGGAAAGCAAATCCTCCAGCCCGAAACCTGCGGCAAAGAAGAAGCGGAAGTAGCCATTTCGTCGCGGCACCGCTTCCGACCGTTCACACGTCGCAGATCTGAACTGACTGCGCCAGCGACGCCACCTTGTCACGCACCGGGATGAACTCCTGTCCGACAAAACCCTTGTAGCCCGTCTCGACGATGGCCTTCATGATCGGCGGATAATTGATCTCCTGCGTATCATCGATCTCAGCGCGGCCCGGCACGCCCGCCGTATGATAATGCCCGATGAACGGCGCGTGCTTCTTGATTCGCGTGATGACATCGCCGTGCATGATCTGCACGTGGTAGATGTCGAAAAGCACCTTCACGCGCTCCGAGCCGACCTGCCGGCAAATCTCCACCGACCGGTCGATGTCATCGCAGAAGTAATCCGGGTGCCCCTTCATCTCGATGTTCACGCGCGAGTTCAGCATCTCCAGGCAGACCGTCACCTTCTTCTTCTCCGCATGACCGGCAATCTTCTTCAACCCCTCGACCATGTTCTTGATGCCAGCTTCGTCCGAGATGCCGCGCCGGAAACCGGAGAACGTGATCACGCTCGGCCACCCTTCCGCCGCCGTCGCGTCGATGCTCTTGCGTAGCGAGGCGAGGCATTGCTCGTGTTCTTCCGTGTGGGCGAAACCCTTCGCGAAGCCGTGACTCCCGCTGATGGCGCAGGTGAGGCCGTGCTTCTTGAGCGTCGGCCAATGCTCGGTGCCGACGAGCTCCACTGACTTGATCCCCATGCGCGCCGATTCGATGGCGAGCTCCTCGACCGACATCGGCTTGAAGCACCAATGCACCACCGATTGGTTGATGCGGTTGTTCTTCGTCTTGAAGATCGGTTCGCCGGCCGCAGCGCGTCCCAGACGCGGCACGAATGCCGCCGCCGTCACTGCCGCGCCCGCCACACCTTTGATCAATTTCCGCCGACTCATCATTTTCATAGCCATGGTTTCAACTCAGTATCGGCGAGTCCTGATCTCGCCTCGCGCCTGACAACGGCACGTTGCCGGGCGGCACGAACTCCGTCAACCGCGCACCGATTCTCTCGACGCTCCGACCGCAAGCTTGCCACCTCAGCGCATTTGCTCTAAGTCAGCTCCATGAAAACAAAGCTTTCTGCGCTCATCATCGCGGGCCTGGCCATCGGGACAGTCACTGCCTCGGCACAGGCCCCCGCCGCGCCAAAGAAAACCAACGCGCCCAATGCGGAGGCGATGGAGCTGCTCCGCCGCGTGATCGCCGAGCAGCAGAAGAATCCGGACAAGATCATTCGCATCCCAGCCTCGACCAACGCCCTTCCAGTCAAGGCGACCAAGGCAGATCTGGAACGTCAGTATCTCGCCGGTCAACTCAGCGCCAAGCAGTATCAGAAGGCGCTCGACCAACTGGACAAGGAAGAACAGAAGCACGCTGCGGAATTGGAAAAGCAACGCAAGCGCGAGGCTCAACAAGCAGCGAAGGCAGCACCGGCAAAGAAGCCTGCTGAGGCCAAAGCCCCCGTGACCGCCCCGGCACCTCCTCTCCTCGCTGCGACCAACGCGCCGGCCGAGCAGACGCTTGAACAGAAGAAGCTCTCCGAAGTCGAGGCACGCATCGATGAGATGCTTCGCAAGAAGGCTGAGCGCGAGAAGGCGGCCGTGAACAACGCCGCCGCGCCGACCAACAGCCCCGCCCAGACGCCGAAGACCAAACGCCAGCGGATGGACGCGCTGCTCAAGCAGATGATTGACGGCAAGATTTCCGAAGCGGATTACACCGTACAGCGGGCCAAGCTCCTCGCCGAACCGGACTGACCGCCCTGCCCTTTCACCACCACAGTCGTTGCTGCGCCCACACGAGGCATTGAGTTGTTTCCATGACTGATCAAGACCCCCGCTTCAGCGGCATCATCAGATTGTTTGGCCAGGCCGGCGCGGCGCGGCTGCGGGCGGCTCACGTCTGCGTCGTTGGCATCGGCGGAGTCGGCTCGTGGGCGGTCGAAGCGCTGGCCCGCTCCGGCGTCGGCACTCTGACGTTGGTGGACATGGACGACATCTGCGTGACGAATATCAACCGCCAGATCCACGCGCTCGACGGGACGATCGGCAAGACCAAGGTCGATGTCATGGCGGAGCGCGCGCGCGCCATCAATCCCTCCCTCGTCCTCCATCCCCAACACGCCTTCTTCACGGAAGCCACGGCAGCCGAACTCCTCCAGCCGCGCTTCGACTTCGTGCTCGACGCGATCGATAATCCCGCGAAGAAATGCCTACTCATTGCCGCCTGTCGCGAGCGGCACATCCCCGTCCTTGTCGTCGGAGGCGCGGGCGGGAGAAAAGATCCCCTCGCATTGAAAATCTCCGACCTTTCCCTCGCCACTCATGACCGACTGCTCGTCGCCGTGCGCTCAGGTTTACGAGACGACCATGGCTTCCCCTCCGGCGCGAAGAAGCATTTCGGGATCGATTGCATTTCCTCACCAGAGCCGGTGCATTACCCGCAGTCCGACGGAACCGTCTGCACCAAGCGCGAGGAAGGTCTGGCACTGCGTCTCAACTGCGCCAGCGGCTACGGCACGGCCTCGTTCGTCACCGGCGCATTTGGACTCGCCGCCGCCAGCCACATCGTCCGGCACATCGCAGAGAAGAATCCGAAGAGCCAGTAGTCGCACGCCACTTCGGCTCGTCGTCTCTCGATCAGCGGGCGGTTATTTGGTTGCGGGTGACTGGACCGAATGGGCAGACTGCCGCCCAAGAACCTCATCCCATGGAAATCACCTACAAGATTATCGCAACGGACGGCAAGGAGTATGGCCCGGTCAACCTGGAACAACTGCAAGGCTGGATTAATGAAGGCCGCATCGCCTCGGACACCCAACTCCTCCGCAGCGACATCAACGAATGGCGTCCCGCATCGAGCTTTGCCGAGATCTCCCTGATGATGGCCGGCGGTTCATCGACGCCAGCGCTCACTTCTTCCACAAGCGCTTCTTCGGGTGCGGATGTCTCACCAGAATTGTTCGAGCTCGAGAAGCGCGTGAAGTCCGGCGGGAGCTGGTATTACTGGGTCGCCGCACTGTCGCTCGTCAATTCCGTCATGGCCTTCAGCGGTGGCGGTGGCGGATTCGTCATCGGCCTGAGCGTCACTCAATTCATGGACGCCATGCTGTCAGCCGATGGCGGAGTCATGAAAGGTGTTGGCCTAGCACTGGGCGTGCTGGCGGCAGGAGTGTTCGCGCTGTTCGGCGTCTTCGCGTGCAAGCGCCATGTGTGGGCGTTCATCGTGGGGATGCTGTTCTACGGGCTCGATACCATTCTCACCGTAAGGGCGGAGCAATGGCTCGGTCTCGCGTTTCACGGATGGGTTTTGTTCAGCCTCTTCATCGGCACACGCGCCGCGATGCAGATCAATGCGCTCTCGAAATCCAGGTAGGCCGACGCGTTCCCTCTAGACCGATTCTCAGAAGTCATTTCCGCAGCCAGGTGGGTTCAGGCGCACTGCGCCTGAGCCGCGCCGCGCATCAGCGGCGTGGTGAACAGATCTTCAAGCGTATGGGCTTATGGATGCTTCCGCCCGCTGCCTCGCGGGCGGGGCCAGCCGCAGCGCGGCTGGCCCCACCTTCAGAAATGACTTTCGAGAACCAGTCTAGTTCGAGCGGACGACGTTCCCTTGCGGCTGGGCGGAGGACGGCACGGTGAATTGAAACTGGATCGAGCGCTGTTCCCCTTCGCGCAGCGTGACCTCTTGCGTGAGCTCGATCCCCGTCTTGAGATGCGACGCCCCGATCACATAGCTGCCCGCTGGGATCTGCGCGGGCAGTTGGAAGAAGCCATTCGTATCAGTGACGGCGAAGTAAGGATGATCAAACGCGCTCACGTAGGCGAACATCCACGGATGCACGTCGCACTTCAGGCGGATGAACATCTCCGGCAGCGGGAATGACCTCTCCGTGACTTGTCCCTGAGGCTGGCCGAGATTGAATTCCCTATTGATCTTTGGCGTTGCGTGGACGTTATGCATCGTGGGATCAGAATTGCGGATCTGAAACGTTTGCCCGGCGACCACGCCCATCATGTAGGGCTCAAACATGCAGCCCACCTGGTCCAACACAGGAGCCGGTTGCACCGGACCATACTTCCGCAAGAGCCCGCTCCGGATCGAAACCACCACATTGGCGAGCTGGCCTTGCGGACCCACGACGTAGTGACGGGTCGTGACGGGTTTGCTCTGCAAGGGTCCGCAAGTGGAGCCGAGAGCGATCGGCACCTCCGGCTTCGGCGTGCCGGAAAGTGTGACGATACCCGCGAGCAGCGCGCTGCCATTCGCGGCCAGCGTTTCGATCACGTCGATGGCAGGTTCGCCTCCGGAACCGAATGCCGTGGCCCTAATGGTCGCCCGGTCATTGGCCGCTTCCGTCCGAAGCTCAGGTTCAGTGCGTCGAGCAATGGGCACCGTGACATTCGTCGGCCCACGGAAAGCAGAAGCGCTTGAAGAATTCCGTTTCGCGATCGGCGCAGGAAGAGGGTTCGCGGTGGGATTTGGATCCTCGGCGGGCGCGGGCGATTCATTTTCCGCGACAGTTGTCACCGCGTGGTTGCGTCCGGGGAGATACGCCCGAATCACGAGCAGCACCAGACAACCGAGGATGAGCGTGAGAACCAGCAAGGTCAGCTTGCTGACGAGCGGGGAGGCATCGGATTTCATGGCTGTGTCTTCAGACGGCTTTAGATGACGGACGATTCAACTCCGGGCACGGACGGAAGTTCCGTAATTCTCCGTCGGTTCCTGCGGATAAGCGCGAAGCTCAATCCCACTTCACCAACAGCGTCGCGAAGATGCCGTGCGCGGTGAAGTCGCTGTAGTGGGCGCTGGTCGGCTCGTCGTAGTGGGACCACGCGTATTCGAGACGCGCCTTCACGCGCTTCAGGATCGAGCGCGCGACTCCCGCCCGGA
>CAMCCU010000306.1 GCA_945872975.1 Pedosphaera parvula Ellin514 | reverse complement strand
GGCAAACGGCGTGGCGAGGAAGCAATAGCTCACCGGTGTCGCAGAGCGGTTCACCACGGCCACATACCATTCACCGTTCGTCAGCACCTGCGGCACGGAGGTGCTGGTCACGCTCAGGCATTCCGCCGCGGCACCCGGCAGCGTGCTGGAGTAAGGATAGTTCGTGGTGGAGGCATCGAACGCCGCGAAGTTCGGCAGGCACGGATCGCGCGTGACGTAGAGGTCCACGTTGCCGTCGGCGTTGTAGGTTTGGAAGTTCATCAACACCGGACTACCGCTGACGTCGATGATGTAGTAATCGATGCCGGTGGCCGCCGTGCCATCATTCACACTCACCACCTCGCAGATGGCGCCGCTGTTCGTGACGCGGATGAAGTTGGTGGATACGAGCTGCGTGGCGCGGATGCAATAGTCCACGGGTGTCAGGGGTTCGCGGTTGACCACGGTGAGATACCAATCGCCCGGACCCAGGTTCACAGGTGTGGTGTTCGTGCGGAGGCAGATGACATCCTGCTGCGTGCCGAGGTTCGTGCTGTAGTAAGGATACGGCGCGAGCGCGGCGTTGTAGCTGCTGAAATTGGTCAGGCACAGGTTCGTGGTGAGGAAAAGATCCACGTTGCCGCTCATTGAAAGCGTCTCGAAGGTCGCCTGCACGACGTTGGTGGCGACGCGGAAGACATAGTAATCCTGGCCGGCAATCGGCCCGCCATTAGTGACGCTGAGGGTGCGGCAGAAGGTTTCGCCGTTGCCGATCTGCACCAGGTTCTGCGAGGAGACGAACGACGCGCGCAGGCAGTAATCCACCGGAACGAGTTCACGGTTCACGACGGTCACATACCAGCGTCCGGGATTCAGCGCGACCGGTGCTGAGTTCGTGCTGAGGCAGAGGTATTCATCCGCCGTACCCAGGCGCTCGCCGTAGTAAGGATACGGCCGCGCACCGCCGCCGCTGGTGTAGGTGGTGAAGTTCGTGAACGGCAACCCGCGCTGCACGTAGATGTCCACGTTGCCATTGGCTCCGTAGGTCTCGAACGTCGCCTGAAGCGGAACGCCCGCGACATCGAACGAGTAGAACTGCACGCCGGTATAGAGCGCGTTGGTATCGATGGCGGGAATGGTGCGGCAGGCAGCCAGGCCGTTGGCAAGAGGCTGGACGTCACGCTGGGTGATTTCAGTGGCGCGGATCTTGTAGTCCACCGGGAATACCGCCGGCGCGCCTTTGGGCTTCACGGTCAAATACCAGGTGCCAGGGAACAGGAAAGGCCAGCTCCCGCCATTGGTCAGGCAGATGTATTCGTCAGCAAGCGCAGTGTTCGTGCTGAATGCGTCAAAGCCAGCGAAGAACCCTGGCGGCGGCAACGGGTAAAAGGGATGCGCGAAGAGGTCCAGATCATCCGATTGGCCGAAGACCTCGAACACCGTCTGAAGGGAATCGTCCGACACGTCGAACGTGTAGAACCCAATGGGGTCGGCGGCAGACACCAGTTGGTTCGAGTAATAGACACCGTTGGTCAGCTCGATGTACGGCAGGTTCGTGGTGTATTGGGTCACATGAACATCAAACGCCGTGGGCAAGGCTGACTTGTTCACGGCGGTGAGGAACCACCAGCCGGGAGTCAGCGAGTTGGTGAGTGAGAAGGAGGAAACACGGTTCGAGGCATAGTCCGTGACCGGATTGAGGTTGGTAGAGCTGTAGAGCCAGTTCGCCGGCGTGCCAAACAGCGGCTGCATGGTGTTCGTGCTGAGATACAATTCCATGACTCCGCCCGCTGCGATGTTCGTGAGCTTGAAGTCGGCGAGATAGGAATTCGGCGAGACGAGGAACTTGAAGTAGGTGACGTCCCCGAAATTGCCTGCGGCAGTATTGGTCGCCGGCTGGGACACTTGATCGAAGACCTCGATGATCTCGCCACCCACTTCCTCGGCGCACACGTCGTAGGCGACCGCGTTTGCGGTGGTGTGAATGACGCCAATATACCAACGACCGGCGAGCGTCGTCTGGAAGAAGTCCGCCACTTCGATGAACTCCCAGTCCGCCGGCGAGGCATTGTCGCTGCGGGCGGTGAACCTGGTGTCATTCGGCAGAGGCACGCCACGACGCACCACGAGATTCACGTCGCCCCCTACCCCGCTATCAACAAAATTGCTTACCCAAAAGCGAACACCCAGCGCGTCCGGGGAAACGTCGAAGGAGTAATAATCAATCGCGCCGGCATTCGTGACGACGCCGGAATAGCTAAAACACTGGTTCGTGAGCGGGATGATGCCCACGAGGTTCGGCGAAAGCTCATCGAACGCCACGCGAACACACACGCCGTTGGTGCCAGTCCCGCGATTGTGCAGCGCGAGGTAGTAGCGCTTGCCCGGCGCGAGCGTCGGGGTGACAGCACCACCGGTGAGGCCCGCGTTGTTATCAATGCTGTTCCAGCCATCGATGCCCAGAATCGTCTGCCCATCCAGCACGTTGTAGAAGAAGGCAGTGTCCGGCGGTTCGTTCAATGCCGGCAGGCCGCTCTGGTTGTAGAAGACATCCAGTTGATCGCTGCCACTGAAGAAGTTCGTCGCCGCCGAAGCCGTGATCGGCACGTCCACGTAGAAGTACACCGTCTCATCTGCCTGCATGGTCAGGCAGTAGTTGGTGTCGTTGAAGAGCTGGATGGCCGGAGGATTCGTATTTACGAAGGTGAGGTTCAGCTTCCAGCCGAGCAGCGAATTGGTGACGCCTCCTCCGACGCGGTTGTCGAGAATCTCCAGCGTCCAGTTGCCAAACGCGTTCTGGCCAAAGAGCGGCGTGAGCGGTTCCTCGGGCAGATAATAAATGCCGGCAACAATGTTCGTGGTGATCTGTTCGACGCGGAAGATGTCGAAGAGCACACCTGACGCGCTGGCCGTGGTGGACATGACTTCCAGCGTGGTGCGGTCATCCAGCGCATTGAAGAAGAACGCGCCGGTTCGCCACGTCGCTGCCGAGGCGATGACGAGTTCCTTCTGGAAGAGACTGCTGTTGGTATCCAGCAGCCGGATGTCCGCCGTGGCGTCACTGGGGTTGGCGGGGTTCTTCGCATAGACGTAGCTGACGCGATAGGACGTGCCGGGGACAGTGGTCAGGTTCGTAGCGATCACACCATTGGTGACACCATTGAGATCGATGAACCTCAACCCCTCATAGGCCGCGAGGAATGTGTTGGTCGCGAGATTGGAGAGGTTCGTCACGACGTTGACGCTGCCGGTCGTGACCTGCCAGCCGGTGAGATTCGCTCCCGTGCCGAGCAATCGTGGTCCCCGGAAACGATCCTCGAAGCCATCGGCCACCAGCGTGACGTTCGTGACATAGTTCGTGGCGTAGTAGTTAAAGTTCGTGAACGGCGGCGGCTCGAACTTGATGGGCAGACGTGCGCGCTCGGTGCTCTCGGTGAAGGTGGAGTAGTGGTAACTGGTGTAAACTGTGGCGGTATAAGTCCATCGAGTTCCGCCCGCTTGAGTCGATCCCTCGTTCATGACGATGACGATGTTCGTGCTCAGGCCCGGCCCATAATCCAGACTGACCAGTGCACCGCCGTTGGTGACTCCTGTATCGAAAATTAGAGCACCATCGTAGTAAACCGTCATCCTGTCCGGAGCGTTGAAGAAATCATAATCGATCACCAGTGTGCCCTCAGGAAGCACAGGCCCCAGCACCGTTCTTTGCTCTCGTCCGTCGCCATTTGGATTTACGGGAAAGACATTCGTCTGCAACGTCCCAAACCCATAATCCGCCGTGTCCTGCCCGCGATTCTCGGTAAGCAACAGGCGCGTCCCTTCCGGGCTGACCAGGTGAAGCACGAGATCCGACACCCGCTCATGCGCGATGCGGACGCCCACTTCCACATCCGAGATGATCCCGTCGTAGCCCACGAACTGCGTGGACTTCGTGACCGCGTCATCGACGATCAGCTCGCCGTCGCCGCCACGGAAACGGAGGGACGAACCCTTCCTCAAGTCATGCTGGAGATTCACCTTGATGCCCACCGTCACCGCCAGCGCGTTCGGGTTGTAGATGCCGATGTAGTAGCGGCCGCGAGAAAGCGGCGGCGAATCGCGCAGGCCCAGGTTGATGCAATCCCCCGGCGGCCCGACCACGCCAAAGATGTCGTAATTGTCCTGGTCCGGAAAATCTGCCCGCCGGATATACACCTCGACCACACCGGCGTCCGGCGAGACGCACACCTGGAGATTCGTGACCGTCGCGGCGACATCCACCACGGTGTAGAAAAAGCGTCCCGGCAGAATCGTCTCCACGATGCCCACGCCATTGGTCAAATCTTCCTTGCGCGGCTCAAGCTTGATCAAGAGCCGGTTCACCTGGCCGGTGTCGCCCGGCGCGCTGTCCACCATCGTCAAGCGCCATGCGCCCAGACCTTCCTCACCGACAAAGTTGCGAAGCGTCCCCGGCGTATCCGTGCGAGTGCTCTCCGGGATTTCGCCCGAATCGCTGTCGTCATAGATGAACTCGTAGGGCAACAAACTGTGGAAGGATCGGTTGGCATTGAGCACGGAGACCTTGCTGCCATCGAGATCCAGCGCGCCGAACAAATCGCCGCCGTTGGTGTGCGTGATGTAATTGGTGACAACGACATTCTGGATGACGATCTGTTCCGTGGAGAACGCGAACATGAACGCCGCCTGCGGTTCGGCAGGAGTGCCATCCGGGATTTCCACACCGAAGGGATAACCTTCCATGTACACATTCCCGTTCGTATCCGTGCTGCTGAAGGGAGAACTACTGGACACGGCGAAGAAGCCGAAGTTCGCCGCCTGCTGGTCCTCGCACTTCACACCAGCGTAAAAGATCTCGCCGCCGGCCAAAGTACCAGCGCGGCCTGGTACAGTATCGCCAAGACCAAGTACGATAGACTCTGTGCCGCCACGTTTGAGAGATTTCCGTGACAACGCAATAACAGACGGCTCCAAATTCGTGAGCCGAGAATCTGTCGAAACATACAGATCGATGTCCGACCGGTTGGTGCGAGCGCGTGAAAGATTGGGCGGAAGGAACGTGGCGAAGGCGATGTTCGTCGCGGCGGCAATCGGGGCGTTGGTGAATTGCGGGTCTGACTGCGGCAATTGATTCGTGACGACGAAGAAATGCCATTGGGCCGGGACGCCGTTGGTGAACTCCAATCCAGCCGGCACCACCAGCGGCGAATTGGCACCCACCCGCTGGTTCAACAGCGGCACGCCATTGGTGACGACGGTCACCTCGGGCAGCGGTGCGTCGGTAATCGCCTCGTTGCCCAGGGTGATGGCCGAGCCACTGAGGGTGCGCGGGTTGCCATGGGAGATGACCAAAGCGAAATCCTGCACCACGCCATCGGGATGCGCCGTCACGGCGTTCACGTTCACGCGCCGGGCGGAGACGGTGACGGAATACGCGTTGGTCAACCGCTGACTGAAGGATCCGTTCAGGTAAACGTTCTCGACGTTGTTGACGCGGTCGAGCACGAGGCCATTTGTGTTATTGGTGTCGGCGTAGGGACTGAACAGGTTGCCCGGGCCGAAGGCATTGCCTCTGTAAACCTCCTTGGTGGCAAGGTTCGTCACAATGAGATCCAGATCATTGACCAACTTCACGCCCACCGACGGGTTGCCCGGCGGATCGGTCCACACGAGCGAAAAACGCAGAGGAGACGTGCGAGAGTTGGGAGCAATATTGACGGTCTTGGTGAAGCTCTGTCCGGTGGCCAACGCACGGCTGGAGACCTGATCATAACAAACCATCGTGGGACTGGTCAGCGTGCGGTCCGTAGCGGAGTAGGCCGGACCCGCGGTAGCCGTGCCGGGAACACTGTTGGTGATGTTCACCAAGCCCCAGCCCTGCCGGTTGATATCCGGGCTGGTGTTGAAGTCATACTCGTCATTCGCAGAGCGCGCGCCGTTAATCAACAGCGCCTTCATGAGCGCCGGGCTGTTGGTCGCACCAAGCGTCGCGAAATATTGCTGCATCAACGCCAGCGCACCGGACACCGCAGGGGCCGCCATGCTGGTGCCGCTTTCGTAACGGTAGTTTGGAGCCAGTATCTCGTTCAGCTTGAAGAACTGGTCTGGCTCGTCGCCCAAATTATTGGTGATGGTCACCGTGATGGAGACATCAAAGCGCGCGATGTTGCTACCCTTGTTCTCGACCGCGATATACCACGTTCCCGGAGGCACCGGAGCCAGCGGTGGGCCGACGGTGACACGGTTGTTACCCACGGAAGTGCCCGGCACCGCCGGTGCGCTCCCTTCCTGCACGTAGATTGGCAACTGCGGCAATGGATTCGGTCCGGTGAACTGGTTTGGCTGGCAGGTGACATCAATCTGCACACCGTGGAGCGAGACGAAAACCGAGTACACTTCGAATTCATCCGGGTCCAGGCGGACCAGAGGAATCCGTCTCGTCTCGTAGCTGTAGAGATTCGTCGGCTGCACCCAAGTGCTCGCTCGTGCGGAGATGACGAACGTTCCGGGGGCCACCACATCGGGCTTGAACCGGCCCGATTCGCCCTCGCGACGACGACCGATATTCCCGACGCTGGAAAAGGACGCCACCTGATTGCTGCTGTCCGTCGTGTCAAACCAGGGCTGGAAGCGATTGCTTTCGGCATACTCGATCACCGTCACGAAGTTGGTGATGCCACGAAGATTCTCCAACGCGCCGACCGTAATGACGTTCTTGGCTGACGCCGGCGCATCGATTCCAAAAGCGCCGGAGTTACCAGCCGCGAACACCGCGACCAATGGCTGCGACCCTTCCACGCCG
>CAMCCU010000305.1 GCA_945872975.1 Pedosphaera parvula Ellin514 | reverse complement strand
CGTCGGCACCGCGCGCTCGCCTCGCTCCGACGAAACGGAAGCATGACGCCATTGCGTCGGATGAACTCCCGCTCGATCCGGCCGCGTTCGGTCATCCGCTGAATCAAACGATCCAGGAACCTGGCGAACACGCGGCGCTGGAGACGTTGAAGAAGTTTCTGGCTGGTCCGGTGTTTCACTATGCCGATGCACGGAACTATCCGGCAGAGCAGGGGACGTCTCTGCTCTCGGCACACCTGCGCTGTGGGACGATCGGGCCGCGCATGATTTACGAGCAGCTCAGGGCCGCGCGTGCGTCGGGGACGCCTGAGCAGCAGCGGAACTGCGACGTGTGGTTGAGCGAATTGATCTGGCGCGAGTTCTATCTGCAAATCCTGATCAACTTCCCTCACGTGACCAAGGGCGCCTTCCGTCCCGAGTACGACCGGCTCCAGTGGAGCGACAACGAGCAGCACTTCCAGGCGTGGTGCGCCGGGATGACCGGCTACCCGATCGTGGATGCCGCGATGCGCTGCCTGAACGCCACTGGCAACATGCACAATCGCCTGCGCATGATCGTGGCGATGTTCCTGACCAAGGATCTTTTGATCAACTGGCAGCGTGGCGATCGGTATTTCATGCAGCAGCTTGTCGATGGTGATATGGCGGCGAACAACGGTGGCTGGCAATGGAGCGCTGGGACTGGCACGGATGCCGCACCTTACTTCCGCATCTTCAATCCCGTGTCGCAGGGCGAGAAGTTTGACGCGCAAGGAAAGTTCGTGCGGCAATGGGTGCCCGAGTTGGCGTCGTTGCCGGATGATTTGATCCATCAGCCCTGGCAGAGCCCGCTGATGACTTCGCGTTTGAAATATCCGTCGCGCATCGTGCTGCATGAAGAGCAGCGACCGAAGTGTCTCGCGATGTTCAAGGCGGTGAAAGGTGGCGGATGAAACGGGCAACTGACGGGGAGATGCCGTTCATGCCCCTGCCTGTATCATTCTACGAGCCGGGCGCGAATGTGGTGGCTCGGGCTCTTCTCGGTCATTGGCTGATCCGCAAGACCGAGGCTGGGTTCAGCGGTGGAATGATCGTCGAGACGGAGGCTTACCTGGCCGACGATCCGGCGTCCCACGGATTCAAGGGTCGCACCATGCGGAACGCAGCGATGTTCGGTCCGGCTGGAACCGCCTATGTCTATTTCATCTACGGCAATCACTGGTGCTTTAACGCCGTGTGCCAGCGCGAGGGAGTTGCGGAAGCAGTGTTGATCCGGGCAGTCGAACCACGATTCGGAATCGGCTGGATGCAGACGCAACGTCCAGTCCTCAAGGCTCGCGAGTTGACCAATGGTCCGGCGAAGCTGTGCGCGGCGCTGGGTATCGATCGGCGCATGGATGGAGTGAGTCTGTTCAACGCGGATTCGCCTGTGTTCATTGCTAGCAATCCGCGACGTCAGGAGGATTTCTCCGCTCTTGGTCCGGAGATTTGCACCACGCGAATCGGGATCACGAGGGCGGCGGATCTGCCGCTGAGGTTTTATCTTGGATCGAGCGAGCTTGTTTCGCGTCCGTCTGCACGCCGGTTATTTAGACGGAGCGCACGGCAAGCTTGAGTTCCGTTGCCACGGTCTCGATTTGGTCCCGGGTCAATTCTGGAAACATCGGCAGCGAGATAAACTCCTGGGCACAGCGTTCAGCGATGGGGAAAGAGCCTTTGCCGAGACCCAGCGACTGATACGCCTCCTGCAGGTGAACCGGTATCGGGTAGTGGATGCCGCAGCTGATCGAGCGCTTTGCCAGCGCTTCAATCACAGAGTCCCGCTTGGGCGTGCGGATGGCGTACAGGTGGTAAACGTGTCTTCGGCCAGCGGCTTCCTGGGGCAGGATGATGTTCTGTTCGCCAGCGAGCAGTTTGTGGTAGATGGAGGCGTTCGTTCGCCGGGCCTCGTTTCCCCGCTCGAGGTGCTTTAGCTTGATGCTCAGAATCGCGCCTTGCATTCCGTCCATGCGGGCGTTCCAGCCAATCATTGAGTGGTGATACTTCTTCTGCTGGCCGTGGTCTCGGAGCGTTTCCACCTTGGCTTTCAGATTGGCGTCATTGGTGGTGACAGAGCCCGCTTCGCCCATCGCGCCAAGGTTTTTCCCAGGGTAAAAGCTGAAGGCCCCGGCGATGCCAAGCGAACCTGCACGGCGGCCTTTGTACTCGGCACCATGAGCCTGACATGCGTCCTCGATCACTGGAATGCCGTGGCGGTTGGCGATTTCCAAGATCGGGTCCATGTCTGCCGTCTGCCCAAAGAGATGGACCGGGATAATCGCTTTCGTCTTCGGAGTAATCGCTTTCTCCAAGAGCGCTGGATCCATCGTGTAAGTGTTCTCTTCTATATCGACGAATACTGGCTTGGCTCCGCAATAGGTAATCGCTTCGGCCGTAGCCATGAAGGTGCTGGGGACAGTGATGACTTCATCCCCGGAGGCAACGCCAAGAGCGAGCAAGGGCAGCCAAAGCGCCTCGGTGCCAGTCCCTAAACCGATGGAGTATTTCGTCCGGGAATAGGCGGCGAACTCCTCGTCGAAACGAGTGACGAATGCACCGCCTGCAAAGGCGCTTGATTCGATGACTTGCTGGATGGCTGAAAGAATCTCTGCTTTGAGAGGATCGTGGGCAGCTCGTAGATTAAGAAAAGGAACATTCATGCTCAGGAATTGTCGGGTAGGTAGCGAAGAACTTTAGCAGGATTTCCTGCGACGACAGCGTTTTTGGGGACATCTTTGGTTACAACACTGCCGGCTCCCACGATTGCCCGCTCGCCCACGGTGATTCCGCACAGGAGAGTTGCTCCGGAGCCGATTGATGCCCCTTTTTTAATGATGGTCGATTCACAATGCCAGTCGGCTTCTGTTTGCAGTTTGCCATCAGCGGCAGTTGCTCTTGGAAGCCGATCATTGGTGAACATTACTCCGTGGCCGATGAAAACCTCTTCTTCCAATACTACTCCCTCGCAGAGGAAGGAGTGGCTGGAAATCTTGCAACGATTCCCAATACGAGCGCCTTTCTGGATTTCCACGAACGTGCCAACCTTGACGTCATCTCCCAACTCACATCCGTAGAGGTTGGTGAAGGCGTAGATTTTTACGTTTTTGCCGAGCTTGACGTTGTCCGCGATGAGTCGGGTCGTCGGTTCACCTGAACTCATAATGCGGCGCGCTTCTTCGCTTTCACTACAGGCTTCGCCTCGGTGGAACCATTTCCGCTGACTGCCGGGTGGGAATCAGGCTTTGCGGGTTTCGGGTTGGACCTACTTTGTGTTGAGAGATCGATTGCGGTGCCCTGCTGCTTAAGGGAAAGGGATGAGGCTTCCAAGATTCTTACCATTTCAAGCCCCTGCTGGCCACCGGAGATGGGTTT
Source organism: Pedosphaera parvula Ellin514 (assembly GCA_945872975.1). Lineage (GTDB taxonomy): Bacteria > Verrucomicrobiota > Verrucomicrobiia > Limisphaerales > JADJPG01 > JADJPG01. The sequence continues at coordinate 3,402 of CAMCCU010000305.1, read as the reverse complement.
AGCCTTGTGATTAATGCAATCCAGAAAATGCTGGCACTCAATTTTGAGTGGTTCCTCTTGCTTGATGTAGGGAACGTACATGTCCCCGTAGTGATAGGCATAGTGGAAATCCGCGAAGGTATCGTAGTGAGGGGGGATCTCGACCCGGGCATCGAAAATCTTCAGTTTCTCAATCTGAGCTACGTCGTCGTAAACCACCATCCGTCTGCTGCCAACGATAGTCATCTCGCGAACTTTCCTCGGATCGAGCCAGCTGCTCTGGATGATCGCCGAACGATTTCGCTTAAACGTCAGGCACATGCTGGTGACATCTTCGATCTTCGGGGTGACGTGCGCGCTGCCCGAGCAGTTCACCGAAATCGGGGTCTCATCCATGATGTAAAGGATGATTGAAATGTCATGCGGTGCCAAATCCCAAGCGACGTTGATGTCCTTTTGAAAGAGCCCGAGGTTTAGGCGACGGGCGGAGATATATCGGATGTCACCGATGTCTCCCGATTTGACGATCTCCTTAATTTTCCGAACAGCTGGCGAATAAAGAAATGTGTGTCCGATCATCAAGATCAAGCCTTGCTTCTGAGCGATCTCGATCAGTTCTTCGCACTCAGCGACCGACGCCGCCATTGGTTTTTCAATGAAGGTGTGTTTTCCAGCAAGGAGGCTTGCCTTGGCCATCGGGAAGTGAAATCGGACAGCCGTGGCGATGGCGACCGCGTTGATCTCCGGATCAGCCAGGACTGCGTCGTAGTCGGAGGAAAGTTCGACCTCGGGATAAAGTTGGTGGAGGTGCTTTAACCTCTGGCGATTCAGATCGCACATCACCTTCAAACGGCAATCTGGAAGCGAACGAAAATTTCGAATCAGGTTGGGTCCCCAGTAACCGCACCCAACAACTGCGACCGTGGTTTTTGGCGTCATGCTCTGTAAAAGTCCTTAGATGCTGAAGTGAATTCTACTTCTGTCCCACCAATTCTGATTCCGCAATGACACGTGATTCCGCATGTGCAGTTGCAGTAGTGGAAGTCGCCATGGCTCTCTGGTTCCCGGCAGCCTTGCGGGCCATCGAGTCCTGCAGCTGCCCAAAGAGAGCAGGGAAGGTTCTAAACATGATTTTTATGTCCATTCCGAGAGACTTGGATTCCGAGTATTGAATATCGAGCGCAATCATTTCCGAAAAAGTTGTCTTGTTCTTGCCGCTTACCTGCCACAGGCCTGTCAGCCCCGGCAGACTATTAAATCGGCGCTTTTGGGCAGGAACATAATTCTCGTATTCGTACGGAAGGCAGGGCCGGGGCCCGACGATGCTCATCTGGCCACCCAAAACGTTGAGCAATTGAGGTAATTCATCCAGACCGGTTGCGCGGAGGAACGCGCCAAAAGGTATCAACCGGGAGTCGCCTTTGCTATCCATCTTCACCATGGGCGCATCGGAGCGCATCAGTTCGGCGAGATGCTTTTTGTGAATGTCGGAATCCGCATTCGCTTTCATTGTGCGGAACTTGAAGCAAATAAAGCGACGGCCACGGTAGCCGATACGCTCGTTCAGATAGAGAATCGGCCCGGGGGAAGCGAGCCAGATGATGGAGGCGATCATCAGCACGACAGGCAACAGAACCGGCAAGGCTAGAATGATGCAGGTGATATCCAGCGCCCGCTTCCAGACTGGTATGGTATCGTCGGCTTCACTTCTGATGTTTGTCATAACTTAGATCTGGTCTCGAAGCGTGGACTTGGAGACTCCCCCCCCTGCATCCTGGCTTCACTTTTATTTCTATAACCTTGTCCAATTCTCTCGCAAGCAACTCGCTGAAACTGTTCGTGTGTGCAGCTTCTGCGTCCATCTTACTACCAATTGACTCGCTCTTTTGCAATCTTGATTTTCGACGATTGGCTATACAGCGCAACCAGATTGTCTCACCTTTTTTTGGCGGCTAATGGCTCTAGTCGGCCATGATTTCTCTCGGCGAAAAACAAGCGCCAGCAAGTCTTTATCGATTTAGTTTCCTGAAAATCTCATCCGGTCCAAGCGCTCTCAGACGCGCCGTGACGTTACCATTGTGACTGTTTGAGTCAAGGCAATGGCCGGACGTTTCTGGGCGGCAAAATACAATTCTACACGCTGGTATTTCTACGTAGGGTTACCGAGCGTTCGGAGAATCAGGCGAAGATGCAGGAGTCCACCGCAGGACTTATCAAATCCGGCCTTCGTCTGCATCAATGAAATCGATAAAGGTCGTGATCTCAGAGCGGTGCGACAGTCCAGCTTGTTCCTTCCTCTGAATCAATCGATCGGTCATCACCTGATCCCCTGCTTTCGGATAGTCGAGCATGGTGGCTGCATGGGATCGCTTGGCGACCAAGTTTTCGAAAAGTGTAAGGAATTCCGACAGAGTTTTAGGAGCCCTGAAAAGCGGAGCGGCGGTTCGTCTCCACCGATTGGTTCGGCAACTCAATCCGGACCCTCATGAACAGTTGGACGCGATCGTTTCTGCATTACTTCGACAGCAATTTGGCCATGAAAAAGTCGTTCGCGTCGGAATACTTCTCCGGCTTGGAGAATCCTGGCACCGCACGCCCGTCCTCATCCAAAGGTTCGATCCAGGCAATAAGGAAAGCGGGCCGTGGCACGCGCACTGTGGTATCGCGCCAAGACCCGCCGCCCGCTAATCCGGGCGGGATACCCATCGAAACCTCAATCTTCGGAAGCTCCTGTTAATCCGCTTCCCCGTCAGCGCTTTTTGGCTTTAATCATCGGCTCATCTCTCTTCATCAGATTACACGCCCGGATTTGACTTCTCCCCTTCCGCCTCCGAAACTCCGCTCAGACAATGCCATGAAAGTCACCGACGACTATAAGGCCAAGCTGCGTCTCTGGGCCACGAACCAGACGGTGGTCGCGCTACCACCGCCGCCGTTGCTGCCGCGGTTCCCTGCGCGGAAATTCCAAACACACGCCGAGATGAACGCCTGGAAAAAAGCCCTGCTCCGCCAGCTCGCCCACGAAGGCCCGGCGCATGGATGAACTGTTGCAGCAACTGGACACCGCCCGCATCCGTTACCTGCTCGTAGGCGGGCAGGCCATGCGGCTGCTGGGTCTGCCTCGATTTTCGATGGACTGGGATTTTTTCATCCCGCCGCGCGATGAAGAAAACCTGGCCCGGTTGAACGAACTGCTTGCGGAGGATCTGGACATGCCGCTCTTGCCTCTGGGAACGCGCGGCGAAAACTTCATCCAGACCTACCAGACGCGCTGGGGCGTACTGCAATTTCACCTCGGTCTGCCCGGCGTTCCGCGTTTTGATGAGGCCGAACCTGCAGCCGTGACGCGACCGACGGAGCGCGGCACCCCGGTCAAGTGTCTGAGCGGCCCCCACCTTCTGGCCGCCAAGCAAGCCGCCAACC
>CAMCCU010000304.1 GCA_945872975.1 Pedosphaera parvula Ellin514 | reverse complement strand
GGGCCGGGCGGGCGCCGTGTTGGCCGGCCTTGCCGTGTTGGCGGGGGCCGCGTTTTTCTATCAACAGGTCCAGACCCGCGAAGCCCGCCGGCTCGCGAGCGAGAACCAGGCGCTCGCCGAGGAGAACCGCAACCGCATCGTCCGGCTCGACATCGCCAATGGCGTTCGCCTCCTCGACGAAGGAGATCCGGCGGGTGCGCTGCTCTGGTTTGCCGACGCGCTGCCGCTGGTCACCAACAACGCCGCCGAGACATCCATCCACCGCATCCGCATCCAGCAGGCGCTGAATCAACTGCCGCGCCCGGTGCAGTTCCTCACGCACGATCAAGCCGTCAAGTCGATGGGGTTCAGTCCGGATGGAACGCGGTTCATCACCAGTACAGAATCGGGCTGGGTGCATGTGTGGGATGCCCATACGGGCGCTCCGGTGCTGAAACCTTTCCAAGTGAACGGCGATACCATTCGCGAGGCGCGTTTCACACGCGACGGCCAACGCCTGCTCGTTCGCAGCCAATCTTCCCAAGTACCCCGTGCCCTCACGGCGACAATCTTCGACGCGGCGACGGGGCAAAAGCTCTTTTCGAAAGCGGCCACCAATCTCGCCCGGATGCATTTCATGTCGGACGGCCGATGGTTGGCGGCGGCGAGGCTCGATCACGTCATCGAGGTGCTGGATGTTCGAGACGGAAGCCGGGTGGCGGCCCTCAAAGGCCACACCAAAGAAATTATCGAGTTGAGGTCCAGCTCAAACGCAGTCATCTCCGCGAGCGCCGATGGGACCGTCCGGGTGTGGCGGTTGCCGTCCGGTGAATCGATCCGCAAGCAACTTTCATTTAGCCCGCCCTTGCCTCCGATCGTGCTCAGCCGGGATGGACAGTTCCTCGCGACCAGGGATGAGTTCGGGCCGGATGAGGTCGCGAACATCGGCATTTGGAGAACCGATACGTTGACCAGTGTCGGCAAACCCATTGCGTCCCGCGGGGGCGGTGGAACTATCCAGTTCCTTGATTCAGGCGCAGGCGGGCGTCTGCTCGACACTTTCGGCGGGCGAATCCGGGTGCTTGACGTGGAGACCCAGACCGAGCTTTTCCCGCCGATTCGGTTGGACCCCTTGAATGCTTATGGAGGCTTTTTCGATGTGTCGCGGGATGGCCGTCGCTTCATTATGGGTGGCGGTGGGGGAATTGATGGCGTTTGGAGCCTGGAGACAGGCGAGATGCTTGCGCCTCCATTTCAGCACGGACGACAAATTGCGGACATCGCACTCAGCCCGGACGGCTCACAGTTTGCGACCCTCACCGACAATGGCGCCTGCGCGCTCTGGAACGTGAATCTCCGACAGGAGGAGGCCATTCATCGATTGAGTGCCAATCTGATCAGTAGCGACAGATCTCATCAGAATCGTCTGGACTGTTTCAGCGCGGACCGGAAGCGGCTCCTGATCCCCACCGCGGACCGCACAGTGCGGTTGGTGGAGGTAGAGCGGATGATGGACCAGGAGTTGCGCGGTGTGGCGACCGAGAACGCCGTGCCGCATCACTGCGTCTTCGCGCCGGATGGCCGCCAGTGGGCCATTGCTTATGCCCCGACGAACGAACTGGGGGGATCTTTTGTGGAACTCTGGCGCCACGTGGCCGGCACGCTCCAATCCCAAGTGCTTCCGCACCCCCGGGGAAACCAAGACCGGTGGTTTGCCCTCGGGATCGGGATGTCGCCCTCCTGGCGAGACGAGACCGGCCCCTGGTTTCGAGGTGTTGTCCCGACGTCGCAGGCGATCAAGAGCCTGATCTTTTCACCCGATGGCGCGAGCCTGCTCACCGTCGGTGGAGACCGGCAGATTCGGATTTGGCGCACGAGCGATGGCACTTTGTTACGTTCAGTGGCGCTGCCCGAGTCCTTCGAGTGGGCCGATCTGTTCCCGGATGGACGAACCGCTTTCGTGGTGGATCGAAATCGTGGGTTTGGTTGCTTCGACCTTTTGACAGGTGGTTTCAATCCCACCCCCGCTGGCCCAGGACCCTTGACCACCTTCGCGTTCGATTCATCCCGCGAACGCTTCGCTACGGCGGACTGGAATGATTCAGTCCGGGTCTGGAACGCGAAAACTGGAGCACCGCTTGGCCCGCCTGTCCGGTGTGGAAGCGTCGTGACACGGGTGGATTGGAGCCCGGACGGCCAGCGCATTGCCATGGCCGGACTCCCGCCGGAGGTGCGGGTGTGGGATCCAGATACAGGCGAGCTCCTCTTACCGCCATTGCGCCTCGGTAACCTGCCACTGCAATCGGTGGCGTGGAGCCTGGACGGGAGGTTCCTGGTGGCCCGCAGCGATGAAAATGTGGTGCGGGTCTGGGATGCCGCCACCGGGGAGCCTGTGACTCCGCTGCTCAAACACGACCACTCGGTCTTGCTGGCCCAACTCGCGCCCAACAACCGGCTCATCACCCTCAGCCGGCCGAACGTATTGCGCGCTTGGGACCTCACCGAAACACACCTATCCGTTGACGTGATCGCCGACTACGCGAAGCTGGTATCCGGTCGTCGGCTAAGCGCCAACGCAGTGATGCTGCCGCTCAAGCACAACGATCTGACCGAGCTCAGTCGCTCGCTGCGCGCCCGTGCGCCGGAGCTGTTCGAGTAACGTCTGGTGGGACGAGTTACACGAGTCCCAAATCAATCACGCCCCTCGGAGGGACGAGTTACACGAGTCCCCATCTATTCCGATCCGTTTTAACCGAAGACATGCAGTTCAACCACGAATGGACGGGCAAGTGTCATCTGATGTTGGTCAGGGAAGTGCCATCTGATGTAGGTCGGTCTGCTAGAGTGCTGGGCATGAAAACCTCTCTGAAAAGGATCGGCGGGCCATGGTGGTCGCGGTTCGTCGCGGGCTGACGCAGCGTGCCGCGGCGCGGCGCTTTCGCGTGGGCTTGAGTCACCTGCAATACTGGCTGACGCGCACGCGCGGGCAAAGACTGGAGCAGGTGGACTGGTCGGATCAATCGCATGCTCCCCGCCAGCAAGGCCGGCAAACCAAAGTCAGCCTGCAACGTCGCATTCTGGCGTTGCGCCGGGAACTGGGCCGGGGCGATCTGGGATTCGTCGGTGCCCAAGCCATCCACGATGCGCTGCTCTCCGAAAGACCCAAGGGCCAGCGACCCAGTCTGCGCACCATCGGGCGCATTCTCAAAACCCATGGGGCTTTGGATGCTGTGCGGCGCGTGCGCCGTTCGTCCCCGCCGGCGGGTTGGTATCTGCCCGACGTGGCGGCGGGAACGGCGGAGTTGGATGCGTTCGATGTCATCGAAGACCTCCCGTTGGAAGCCGGCCCCAGGCTGGACGTGCTGACGACCCGGGCCCTGTGGGGCTCGGTCTGCGGCGCGTGGGTCAGTGCCGCCCTGCGCGCGCGCTGGCTCTGCGAACGGCTGGAAACACACTGGCGAGCACACGGTCGTCCCGCGTATGCCCAGTTCGACAACGACTCGCGCTTCCAGGGAACGCACACGCATCTGGATGTCTTGGGGCAGGTCATCCGCCTTTGCCTGTCGCTGGGGGTCACGCCGGTCTTTGCGCCCCCGCGCGAACACGGGCCGCAAAATCTCAACGAAAGCTTCAACCATCTGTGGCAGCAAAAAGTCTGGCACCGCTTTCACCACGCCAGCGCGCAGGCCTTCCAGGCGACCAGCGACCGGTTCGTGGCCGCCTACCGGCAACGCCGGGCCGCCCGCGACGATCAGTCGCCCCAGCGCCGGGTGTTTCCAAAACGCTGGCGGCTGGATCTGCAGCAGCGACCCGTCGGCACGGTCATCTACCTGCGGCGGACGGACGATACAGGAACGATCCGGGTGCTGGGCCATCGGTGGGAGGTGGACAAACTTTGGGTCCACCGGCTGGTGCGCGCCGAGGTGGACCTGGAGGCCAATCAAATCCGCTGCTACCGGCTGCGCCGCCGTGCGCCCGAGGAGCAGCCCCTGGCCAAAAATTTCCAATATGTGTTCCCTAAAAAGCATTTTCATCCCACCTGACCTACATCAGATGGCACCCCGATCTTCGCACTTCCCCTGACCAACATCAGATGACACTTGCCCGTCCATTGGTGTTCATTCGTGGTTTCTTCTGCATCGTTCCGGTTTAATCAGCGCCTCGTGTCACTCGGCCCTCCAACTTGTTCCGAGAAGATTTTTCACCTTTCCTGAAAGATTCCAGCGCGGGCTACGAATCTGTCCCTGTGCAGACAAGCACTCAAAAAACAAAACGAATCGCAGCCGCTCTTATGAAGACCCCTCTCCTGTCCACCCTCACCGCCCACCGCCTGCTCAAGTTCCCGTTTGCCGACGGCCTGCTCGCCCGGGCCTGTGGGTTCGCTCTCATGCTGTTCGCAACCGTGCCCGGCTATGGCCAGGCGCTTCCCCCGGTGGCAATCGCGCCCGGCCGCCCGGCGTATCTGCCCGGCGAGATCCTGGTCCAATTCAAGGCGAACGTCACCGATCAACAACTGACCGGCGCCTTCCAGCAAGCCGGGCTGGGTCCCATCGAGCACGCCCGAACCCCCGCCATGGAAGACCACGGGCTGATCGGGCTCACGCGGGCGGCAACCGCCATGCCGGTGGAGACAGCCGTTCGCATTTTGAACAATCTCCCGGGGGTGGAGTTTGCCGAACCGAACTGGGTGGTGACGCCGCAAGCCGAATCGAACGATCCGTTTTACACCGACGGTTGGCTCTGGGGAATGTACGGCGACGATCTTCCCTTTCCGATCGGGCCGGCGGGGACGACAAACCCTTACGGCACTCAAGCGGAAAAGGCGTGGGCGGCCGGCTTCATTGGCTCGAGGGACATCTATGTGGGCGTGATCGACGGCGGGTTTCAGTTGGATCACCCGGATTTGGCCGCAAACATCTGGACTAATCCAGGCGAAATTCCCGGCAATGGAATCGACGACGACGGCGATGGCTACGTCGATGATGTGCATGGCTGGAATGCCGCCGACAACAACGGCATGGTTTCCTACATAGACGTCGTTACCGACACGCACGGCACCCATGTGGCCGGAACGATTGGCGCGGTCGGCGGCAACGGCATCGGCGTCGCTGGCGTGAACTGGAACGTGACACTGATCTCCGGGAAAATTTTTGGCACCAACAACGGCGGCTCACTTTTCGGTGCCGTGCAAGCGGTGGATTACATGACTACTCTGAAAACTCGGAAGGGCCTGAACATCGTGGCGCTGAATAATTCCTAGTACATAGGCGGTTTCAGCCAATCCCTGCTTGATTCCTTTGGCCGCGCCGCCCAAGCGGGCATCCTCTCGGTTTGTTCAGCCGGGAATTCCACCAACAACAACGATGTTTCACCCCGTTACCCGTCGTCATTTGATACCACCGCCTCGGCGGGCTATGACGCGGTGGTCTCCGTGGCGGTAATTACCCGGGACGGCAACCGGGCGACATACTCCAACTACGGTCAGACCAACGTGGACCTGGGTGCGCCCGGCGGCCAATATCTCAGTGCCACTCACATTCCTGAACTGGAGATCGTTTCCACAGTTCCGTTCAACTCTTATGACTTCAAACGGGGCACGTCCATGGCGGCCCCGCACGTGACCGGGGCGGTGGCGCTCTACGCCTCCGTCCACCACGGTTCGACGCCCCAGCAAACGCGTTACGACCTCCTGACCGCCGGAGCCCGACCGCTAGCAGCGCTTCAGGGCATCACGGTGACGGGTGGGACGCTGGACATCGGAACGCTCATGACCGTGCCCGCGAACGGTCTTCCGGCCCCGGTTGCACCCGCCAATTTGCAGGCGGTGGTTGGCGCCGGCGGCCGGGTGAACTTGAACTGGACGGATCAATCCGCCAACGAACTGGGCTTCGCCATCGAACGGTCCAGCGGCGGGCAGCCGTATGTTCTGCTTGATAGCGTGGGAGTCAACCTGACGGGTTATTCGGACGGGAAGGTGGTCCCCAACACTTCTTATTCCTATCGCGTGCGGGCTTACAACCCGGGCGGCAGCTCCGACTACCCCAATGCGGCAAACGTGACCACGCCGAATGTCGGTCTGCCAATCGCTCCCGCGAGCCTGACCGCTTCCGCCCAAATCCCGTCCAAAGGAGGCGGAGTCGCGCTGGCCTGGACCGACAAGTCCAACAACGAAGGTGGATTTCAGATCGAGCGCAAGACCGGCAGCACGGGCACCTGGCAAACGCTGACGACCCTCGCCGCCAACACCACCAAATACACCGATACCACGACGGTCTCGAGGACAACGTATTACTACCGCATCCGGGGCTTCAACATTGCCGGCTTCTCGGCGTACTCGAACCAAGTCAGCGTCACGGCCAAATAGTTCAACCCAATCGCATATATCCCCATGAAACCCCAACTTTCTTGTAATTCTGTCCCCGCCGCCACCGCCTTGTGCGCCAGCGGTCGCGCCCAAGACGCCACCGGGATTGAGCACTTCATCGTGCGCAAGCTGGCGCAGTAACATGCGATTCCAGCCCCGCGCGGAACAACCGAGAACCATCAGACCCTTGCTCAAGCAACGACCCAATTCACGCCAGTAAGTGTAAGATTATGAAGCCCCTCATCTCAAAACTCATTCGATTCACCTGCATCTTAACTCTGACGGTATGGGCGGCAACATCGCGAGCTTCTGCGCAGACCCCTCCCAGTCTTCGCCTGCAATTTTCTGCAGGCACACCCAGTCTGAGCCTCACCGGAGTGGTGGGGACCGTTTACTCGATTCAATACGCCACGGGCCTTGCCCCAACGAACGTTTGGGTGGACCGGACGCTCCTGCAAGGAAAAGGTGCCCACACTGTTTGGAGTG
>CAMCCU010000303.1 GCA_945872975.1 Pedosphaera parvula Ellin514 | reverse complement strand
ATCCTTCCCGGGGCACCACTTTCCTTCAAACACTTCCGGCCTTTTTTCCATTCACAAAGTGCGTGCTCACTAGCACTCAGCAACGAGAGCGTGACTGAAGCGGCATGTCTTTGGCGACATCGCAGGGCACCCGCACCCACATCAGATCGATGGTCCGGCGCTCCTGCCACCGCAGTCGTTCACCCTTTTCTGGAGCTCTGCACGATCTGGTTGAGGCGGTCGCCCTCGATGTCGGTCTTGATCTGGACCCAGACGGGGAAATGGTCGGAAATCTGGAAGCTGAACTGGTCCCGTGTGTAGTCGGCCAGCGGAAACAACTTTTTGATGAATGCCTCGTTGTCGTAGAAATCCAACACGCCGCCGCCGTTGCTGAAGCGCTTCTCGTGCGTGGGCAGATGGAGAATCTGATCGTAGCGCGCGTCCTTGCCGAGGTTGCTGCCAGCGATGGCCTGATCCCCGGCCTTGAGGTTCACGAGCACATCCGGGATGCGCAGCCCGCGACTGGTGAGGGCGTTGAAGAGGCTGTCGTTGATCTTGGGAATGTTGAAGTCGCCCATGACAATGAGGTCTTTGTCCTCAAATACCTTGGACGCCGCGCGTTTCTGAATCCAATCGGCGAGCATTTGCAACTCGGCCTGGCGTCCCTTGAGGCTGTCACCCCAGCGCGTGTGGGTGGCGAGGGCGAGGAAATCGAAGTTGCCGGCGCGGAAGGAGCAGAGGTAGGGCGCGCGCCAGAAGGACTGGCTGGCGAGGTATTCGGTGGCTTTCTTCTCGCGAGGCGCGTCCACCTCGGCAGCGAGGCCGTTAAAGGTCACCGCGCGGGTATCGTAGAGGAAGCCGGTGCGTTCGCGATTGCCGCCGTCGTCCTCGATCCAGTCAGAATAAACAATCTTCCAGCTCGACCCCAGGTAGCGCAGGGCACGGCCGAGATCGGAAAGGTCATCGCGCAGTTCGACCAGGGCAACGAGATCAAACTGGCCAAGGATTTCAGCGATGTAGTGGATGGCGGCGTCCGTGCGAGGTCTCTTGCCGAATTCGCGGATGTTCCACACGGCGACGTTGATGGCTTCGTCAAGTTTCGAGGATGGAATCTTCGCCGCAGCGATGCGCTTTTTGAGAGCGATGAGGCCTTGGGCAATTTCAGGTGTGACGGCTCCGTGGTGCATGGTGTTTTCGTAGCGGGCGGGAATGAGATGGTCAACCCGGAAACAGCAGCATTGGCATGGCGCTCTGAAATTTTTGTTTTCTCCCAACGCTTCCCAGATATACTCCCTTGACCAACTCCCGCAGCTTGGACGAAATGTATCCTCGCTGTCGGCTGTGGCCATTAATCGAAGATGAATCACGGAACCATGAAAGCCGTCGGCGTCATCCCCGCCAAGCGCGAGGTCGCCTTGTTCCAACACGCCATCCCCGGCCTTTCCACGCCCACCGAGCTGAAGATACGCACGCTCGATGTCGGCATCTGTGGCACGGACCGCGAGATCTGCTCCTTCGCCTACGGCACGCCGCCGGACGGCTCCGAGTTTCTCGTGCTCGGCCACGAAGCCGTCGGCGAAGTCGTCGAAGTCGGTTCCAGCGTGACCAAGTTCAAGATGGGCGATCTCGTCGTGCCCACCGTGCGCCGTCCGTGCCCTCACCCGCACTGCCCTTCGTGCCGCGATGCGCGCCAGGACTTCTGTTTCACCGGTGACTTCACCGAGCGCGGCATCAAGATGACGCACGGTTACATGACCGAGTATTTCGTCGAGGATCAGTCCCACCTCAACATCGTCCCTCGCGAACTGCGTGATGTCGCGGTGCTCGTCGAACCCCTGACCGTCGCGGAGAAAGCTCTCGCGCAAGTCTGGCAGGTCCAGCAGCGGCTTCCCTGGAACAGCCCCTCAGCCGTCGAATCCGAACGCGGCAAAGGAAAGACCGCCGTCGTCCTGGGCGCGGGTCCGGTCGGCATTCTCGGCGCGATGGCGCTCGTCGTAAACGGCTTCAAGACCTACGTCTATTCCCGCTCCGCCGAGCCAAATCCCAAGGCTGCCCTCGTCAACTCGATCGGCGCGAAATACATTTCATCCGAGACCACTTCCCCTGCTGAATTCGCCAAAATGGTCGGCAATATCGATCTCGTTTACGAAGCGGTTGGCGTCGCGAAGATCTCGTTCGACGTCATGAAAGTGCTCGGCTTGAACGGCATCTTCGTTTTCACCGGCATCCCGCCGCACAAGCCCGCCATCGACATCGAGGCTGACTCGCTCATGCGCCAGGTTGTGCTCATGAACCAGGCCATCATCGGGACGGTGAACGCAGATCGGCCCGCCTTCGAGAACGCGATCCGCCACCTCGGCATCTTCAAGCAACGCTGGCCGGAGGCGCTCGCCAAAGTCATCACCGGACGCCATCCCATCGAGAACTATCGCGAACTGCTGCTCGGCAAAGCCACCGGCATCAAGAACGTGATCACGATTGGAGAGTAGGCGACGGCCTGCGCGACCATCCGCCCGCCAAGTTTCCAACCAGTCCATTTATTGAGACTCGAAGGTGATTTCCAGCACGGCGTCGCCCGGTTTGCCAGTTGCGCTTTAACCACTCCTCCGCTACTTAACTCGCCATGCGTTTTATTGGCAGCGTCATCGAAAAGCTTCAACGGCATCCCAAGAGGGTCGTGTTTCCCGAAGGCACAGAACCACGAATCTTGCAGGCCGCGCGGCAGTTCTATTCCCTGCGGCTCGGCGCTCCCATCCTCCTCGGAGATCGCACCAAAATTAAACAGGCTGCGGCACAACTGAACGTCTCTCTCGAAGGAGTCCGGATCATCAACCCCGCCGAGAGCGAGGATCTCGACACCTTCGCGCAGCGTTACGAAATGTTGCGCCGCTTCAAGGGAATCAAGGTGACCGAAGCGCGGGAGGCGATGCTGAATCCGAACTACTACGGCGCGATGATGGTGGCGATGCACCAGGCAGACGGCTTCATTTCGGGCACCAGCGAATTCACCGGCAGCACGCTGCGGCCGCTGTTTCAAATCATCAAAGTCGCTCCGCAGGCCACAACCGCGTCGAGCTGCATGATCATGGAAGTGGAGGATACGCGCTTCGGCGAAGGCGGCGTGATGTTCCTCGCGGACTGCGGCGTCATCCCGGAGCCCACCGTGGATCAACTGGCGGACATCGCGGTTTCCACCGCCAGCCTTTCCAAACAGCTTCTGGGAATTCGACCTCGCGTGGCGTTGCTGTCGTATTCCACCAAAGGAAGCGCGACGCATCCCAGCATTGGCCGGGTGCAGGCGGCGACCGCGCTGGCGCAGCAGAAGGCCGCGCAGAAAGGGTTGGACGCGGACTTTGACGGGGAACTCCAGGTGGACGCGGCAATCGTTCCCGAGATCGCCAGCCGCAAGCTGCCCGAGAGCATGGTGGCCGGGCGCGCGAATGTTCTAATCTTTCCTGACCTGAACTCCGGCAACATCGCGAGCAAGCTCTTGCAGCATGTGGCGCGAGCGAATGCCTATGGGCAGATCCTCCTGGGCCTCGACCGTCCGGCGGCCGATGTGTCGCGCGGTTCGAGCGCGCACGACATTCTTGGCGTCGCCGCCATCGTCGGGTTGCAGTCGATCGCCTACAACGAGCTCTATCCCGACGCGGGCAAGAAGTTGCCGGGAGACAACAAGCCATGAATAGCGAAACGCCGCGCGTCTTCATCGCCGCCACGCGCCAGAACGACGGCAAGACCACGACCTCCCTCGGGCTGCTGGCCGCGTTGCAGAAACACTATCCACGCATCGGCTACATCAAGCCCGTCGGCCAGCGCTTCGTCGAAGTGGCGGAGCACAAGATCGACGAGGACACGGTCTTGATGGACAGCGTCTATCAGCTGAACTGTCCGCTGGTGGACATGAGCCCGATCGCCGTGGAGCCGGATTTCACGCGCAAATATCTCCAGTCCTCGAATCGCGAGGCGCTGGTGAAGAAGATCGAGAAAGCCTTCGACCGCGTGGCGTGGGAAAAGGACTTCGTGCTGTGCGAAGGCTCCGGCCACGCGGGCGTCGGTTCGGTCTTTGATTTGTCCAACGCTCAAGTGGCGAAGGTGCTGAAGGCGAAAGTCGTCATCGTGTCACGCGGCGGCATCGGCAAACCGATTGATGAAGTCGCGCTCAACCAGGCGTTATTTGAGAAGGAAGGCGTGGAGATCATCGGAGTCATCATCAACAAAGTCATCCCGGACAAGCTGGAGTATGTGACCGAGTTCGCCCGACGCGGATTAAAACGCAAGGGATTGGATCTTCTCGGAGTGATTCCGCATCGCACGATCCTTTCCAACCCCAGCGTCGATCTCATCCGCGATGAACTCAGCGCTGAACTTCTGAACTCTGACAAGCGTCTCCACAACCTCATTGACGACGTGGTGGTCGGCGCCATGGGCGTGAATAACGCCATGCGCTTCTTCAAACCCGGAGTCCTCCTGATTACACCCGGCGATCGTGAAGACATCATCCTCGCGGCGGCCACATCCACTGGACCCGGACAAGCCCCGCAGGTGGCAGGCATCGTATTGACCGGCGGACTTCGCCCCGGCGCCAGCGTGCTGAAAGTCATTCGCGGCGCGAATTTCCCCATCCTGCTCGCCAAGCAAGACAGCTACGAGGTCGCCTCAAAAGTCCACGATCTCATCGTGAAAACCCGACCTGATGACACCGAGAAGATCTCCGTCATCCGCGACCTGATCGCCAAGTACGTGGACGTCGGAAAAATTCTCAAGGGACTCTGACAGACCCTTCACGCGACACGAATTTGGAACGCCTCCCATGACTCCCCTCCCCCTCAATCCCTCTCTCGCCACCCTGCCCGTCTATCAGCCGGGCCGGCCCATTCAAGAAGTCGCCCGCGAGCTCGGACTGGATGCCGCTGACATCATCAAGCTCGCGTCGAACGAGAATCCGCTGGGCCCCTCTCCCGCCGCCGTCGCGGCGATGGAGCAAGCCATCCAGAGCCTTCACCTTTACCCGGATGGCAACGCGTTTTATCTGAAGCAAAAGCTGGCGGCCAAGCTCGGCGTCACAACCGCGAATCTAATTCTCGGCAACGGCTCGAACGAGATCATCGAATTCATCGGCCATGCGCTGATGGCACCAGGCGCGGAAGTCGTGGTCTCACAATACTGCTTCGCCGTTTACCCGATCGTGACAAGCTTGTTCGGCGCGAAGCTCATCACGGTTCCGGCGAAGGATCATGGCCACGACATCCCGGCCATGCTTCGTGCGATCACGCCGCAGACGCGTGTCATCTTCGTCGCTAATCCGAACAACCCGACCGGCACGCTCATCCCCGCAGCGGACATCGAGCGGCTGATTCGCGAAGTACCCTCGAATGTTCTCATCGCGATGGACGAAGCCTACGTCGAGTTCCTCGATGAACCTTTAGACCTGCTCCCGATGATTCGCAGCGGGCAGGTTCCCAATCTCCTGCTGATGCGGACGTTCTCGAAGATTTACGGGCTCGCCGGGTTGCGGCTCGGCTACGGCATCGGCCATCCCGACCTAATCGCTGCATTGGAGAAAATCCGTCAGCCGTTCAACATCAACTCGCTCATCCAGGCCGGCGCGCTCGCCGCGCTGGATGATGAGGAGCACATCGACGGAACGCGCCGGAACAACGCGGAGGGTTTGAAACTTTACGAAGATGCGTTCCGCGAGCTGAAGCTGACGTTCGTCCCCTCCTCGGCGAACTTCATCCTCGTGCGCGTGGACGATGGCCAGAAGGTGTTCGCGGAATTGCAGAAACTCGGCGTCATCGTGCGCCCGATGGCTGGCTACCAACTGCCCGAATGGATCAGGATATCCATCGGCTCTCCCGCTGAAAACCAGCGCTGCCTCGCCGCGCTGCGCCAGGCCCTTTAGCCGGATTCATGCCGTTGCTTTGGGGAGCGCGCCCGCCCCGGGCGCATTGGGCCGCGCCCTCGTGGCCCAACGGAGACGCACGGATGGCCGCACCGTTTGGTGACTTCGGACGCGCAGATGTTCGGCGCGAGGGCGCGCCGAACGGCAGCCGGGGCGGCTGCGCTCCCCCTAAACTTCAACTGCATGGATTCGGTTTAGAGCCTGCCCGGACAACCAAAGCCAGCCGCGTATGGAAGCGGATTCCCAGAATGGATGCGTAAAGGTCCGCCTCGTGACCTCGGCGGCTTCCGATTCACGGCGTCTCCATTCGCGCTCTCAGGAAAGCTGAGGGAGCAATCCCGTGCTGTCGCCCAGTCGCTCCGTCGGGGCTCCGACGCGATCTAGCATGGTCAGGAAAAGATTCGTCATCGGCGTCTCACGTTCGAACTGGATATGACGCCCACTCTGAATCGTTCCGCCACCACGACCCGCGAGCACGACGGGCAGGTTGTCGTGGTTGTGCCGGTTGCCATCGCCCAAGCCCGAGCCATAGACGATCATGCAGTTGTCGAGCAGGCTTCCCTCGCCTTCCTTGATCGATTTCAACTTGTCGATGAAGTAAGCAAACTGCGTGGCGTGAAACCGGTTAATCTTCGCAATCTTCCCCTTCTTCTCCTCGTCGCCGCCGTGGTGAGACAAATCATGATGCCCATCGCGAACGCCAATGAACGGGTACTGCCGGTTGCTGCCGTCATGCGCCATGATGAAGGATGAGATGCGGGTCGAGTCGGTCTGGAACGCCAGGGCGAGCAAGTCGAATTGCAGCCGCAGATGGTCCTCGTAGCTCTTCGGAATTCCCGTCGGCCGATCGTAGTCGGGAAGTTCCGCCGCAAAGCTGTTCGCCTTTTCGATGCGTTGTTCCAGTTCGCGCACGGCGGTGAAGTATTCGTCGAGCTTCCGCTGATCGGTCCGGCCCAGATCCGA
>CAMCCU010000302.1 GCA_945872975.1 Pedosphaera parvula Ellin514 | reverse complement strand
TCAAACGATTCCAGAGGAGCGTTCCGCGCCGCGATGAGCCATGCCGCGTCCAGCCGGGGATTGCCCAGCAACGGCGGCCTCTGGCTCACGAACCGCCGCACCTCATTCGAGCCGAAGCCCGACACTGCCAGCCAGAATTGAAACGCCGTCCTGCTGTCCACATTCTCCAGCCGCTCCGCGAACGCCAGCAGCTCGTCCACCAAACCCTTCCGCCCTTCCGCCAGTCCCAGCGCGAAACGACGCACGCCAAAATCAGAATCTCGCAACGCTCCTTTGATCGCGGTGTCCGAGAGCGTTCCCAGATCACGGATCGCCGCCAGCGCCTGAACCCTGGCTTGCGGCAAGGCAGCTGCTTGGCTTACGCGATCCAGCTCCCGGCTCCACTCCGCTTCAACTCCGGCGGCGTGCGTTGCTTTCAATGCAACGAGTCGTTGATGCGCCAGATCGCGCAACACTCCGTTCGGTTCACCCAGCGTGCGGACGAGCTCGTTAGCTTTTGCCCGGGCGAGATTGGGAATCGCTCGCAGCTTCGCCCCCTTCGGATACACACGATAGATGCGGCCCATGTCCGCGCCGGCGCGGGGGTCGAGTTGCTTCAATCGCTCCGGCGGAATCCAGCGCGGGTGCTCCACGACGAAGCGATACATGTCCACGATGTAAAGCGCGCCGTCCGGCCCCGTACGCGCCTGCACCGGACGAAACCAACTGTCCGTGCTGGAGAGAAACTCCGTTCGTTCCTCGCCACTAGCACGACGCCCCGCGTAGGTCACAAGGTCTGGTTCGAGCGCAAGCCGATGCACGAGATTGTGAACAGGCTCGCAGATGAAGGCGTTCCCGTAATAGCCGTCGCCCAGCAGCGTGTCCCGATAGATGCCCGGCCCGCAGCCGCTCGTCACGATGTTCACCATGAGCGGATCGTTGAAACGCGTGAGCGTGCGCGACGTGGGGAACAGCTTGTTCGCGTCGCCGCCGCGCGCCACGAGCACGCGCGGTTCCGGGTAAGTCACGTGCGGATTGCGACGCAGATAATGATCCGGCAGCGGGTAATGCCAGAGCCAGGTGCTGTTGTCGTTGCCGAACCAGTTATCGAAGTCATCACGCACGCGCCCATACTGGCTGATGCCTGACACCGCTTCGATCTCTCCTGTCTCCGGCCGATAGCGGAAGTCGCGTCCGCTCAAATCGATCTCCTGTCCGGTTTGCAGGCTGCGCACCTTGCCACCGAACAACCCGCTGCTCCCGTGCAGCCAGCCGTCGAGTCCCCAGGTGAAGCCATTCAGCCGCGCCTGGAAATTGTGTCGCGCAAAGCCCGTCACGTTCGTCCGCACGATGTCCGCACGCCCATCGCCATCGGTGTCCTCGGCGTAGAGCAGATCCGGCGCGGCGCAGATCAGCGCGCCCTTGCGCCACGGCATCACACCGGTCGGAAACGGAATACCGTCGAGGAAGAGCGTCGCCTTGTCGTAATGCCCGTCGCCATCGCGATCGGTGAGAATCTTGATGCGACCGCCCGGCGTGAACCCACCCGCCGGCTCCTTGATCGGCTCGCCATACTTGCGAGCAGGATCGACCGGTGGTTTCAGACCGCTCGGATAATCATACATCTCGCAGACCCACAGCCGCCCTTGCGCATCCCAGTCGATGGCGACCGGCGATTCGATGAGTGGCTCGCTCACGACAAGTTCCACAACCATGCCCTCCTTGGTGCGAATGGCGCGCAAGGATTCCTGCGGTGATTTCGCCGGCGGCAGATCGGCTCGCTTCGGATCGCGCTGATACGACTTCGGCACCAGCCCGCGAACGGTCGTGACGATCAAGTCTTCGACATTCGTCGAGAGGCGCGCGGGCCGGTCGTAATACCAGAGCGAATCCTCCGCCTCGTAGCCGCCCTCCGCGAGAATGCGACGCGACGGGATGTAGCACGGGACGTAATTCGCGTAGCCGGACACCCAGAGATGCTGGCCGTCCAGCTCGCTCTTCAAGCGCAGCGCGTAATCCACCACCACTTCGCCGGGCAGAAAGACCATCGCCAGTTCGTCGCCGAAGTTCCACGTCGTGATCGGGTAGTAAAGCGAATCGGGCACCTTCTCGCCGCGCTCCAGACGGGCCAGCCATTTCTTCGCGTGATAGCCGACGATCCCGGAGTTCGTGCTGCGCGCCAGCCACTGGTCGCGCGTGAAGTGCGGACCGAACGGAAGCTGAATCTCCTTCGCGCGCGCCGTGAGACGGCTCTTCAACGGTGTGAAGGTCATGCCGAGCAATCGCTTCACCTCCGCACCGATCTCTCCGCCGTATTGTTTGGCGAACGCCAGTCCACCATCCGCACCACCGCGTGGCGAGGGATTGGAATCCGCGCCGCAACCAATCGTCACCAGCGCCATCGCGCCGGGCGCTTCGCGTTCGATGGCTTCCTGCGCGTAGCCCGCCCAGTCGCCGCAGACATGGTTGATCTCTCCGCCCAGCGTCGTGCAATGACAGGCGTAGTTCGCCACCAGCGCGAGCAGCTTCCCATCGGCGCTCTCGGCTTTCAGCACGGGCAACGCGAGATCCACCGGCCCACCGCGCGTCCGCCGGTTTGCCGCGAATGCAGCCGTGCCCGACGACCAGCTTAACTTTCCCGCATGACGATTCTTCAACGCCTCCAGCGCGACGTGCTCCAGATTTCCGATGAGCGAAGTCGTGTAGCGGTCGATGGCCCCCTGCTCTTCCGCCGTCAGGTCGCGCACGAAGATGTTCGGTGCCCACTGCGTCGTCGCCGGCCCACTGTGCGTATGCGAACTCGCGATGACGATGCGGTCGGCACGAATCCGCGCGGACTTCGCCAGCCGGCTTCGGACGTCGCGCCACGTCTCTTCGGCAATGCCGCAGTTGTCGAGCGTGAGCAGAAGGGCCGGACCTTCTCGGTCGTTGCCGATGGCGAGCGCCTTCACCCACAGCTTCTGTTCAACCCCGACGTGTGGTGTCTTGCGCGAGGCGTAGCCTGTCAGGCGAATCGGTTCGGTGGGCGTCACGTCGCGTCGCGCCACGCCGATGTCCACCGCGTAGCCACACATCCCAACACCACACATGACCACGGCAAGAAGCCATCGAACGGAATGCGAGAGAGGTGAGCGATTCATAGCGGATGAGAGATTGTCGCGAGCTTTCGGCAAGCAGCGACGGGCTGTCAAGATCGCCATCGCCTTTCGTTGATACACCTCCTCCCAACAAAAAAGACCGGATGAGAACCACTCTCATCCGGTCGTGTGAAAAACGATTTCTCGTCGCGGCTTCGAATCAGGCCGCTCTTGCGCTCAGTCGAACTTGCCGCAGCACTGCTTGTATTTCTTTCCGCTGCCGCACGGGCAGGGATCGTTGCGCCCGACTCTTGGTCCGGTGCGAACCGGCTGCGCCTTCGCCACCGCCTCGTTCGCCTCGCTGACCATGTCGCTCGCCTTCCCGGCCGACGCACCGCCGTCACCGCTGCTGCCAGTCGATGTCGAACCGAAGGCGCTGGAGGATTGATGTTCCGTCCGCTGCGGAAGCTTGCGCATGAAGTTCTCAAATGCCAGCAGGCTCGATGCGCTGCGGAAGATGTTGTGGCAGATCTCCGTCTTGATGTTAACCATCAGCTCGCCAAAGATCTTGAACGCTTCCGCCTTGTACTCCAGCAACGGATCACGCTGGCCGTAAGCGCGCAGGCCGATGCTGTTGCGCAGGCCGTCCATGTTGTAGAGATGTTCCTGCCACAATTTGTCGATCGCCATCAGGATCGTGCTCCGTTCCATCGACACTAAGGCCGCCGGATTCTCAAAGCTGATCTTCAACGCGTAGGCGTCCTGCACGGCCTTCGAGATGAAGTTACAGACGGAAAACTGGCCGGCGGTGAGCCCATCATAAACCGAATCCGGAACCGGCATCTCGGTGCCGGCGTTGGCTGCTTTGACGATCTCTTCCTCGGGCATGCCGAGCGGGAAGTTCAGATTCACCCAGTCGGAGAGCCCGCGAACATTCCATTCGCTGACATCTTCGCTGGACGTGAATTGCTGCACCTTCTGGATGACAACTTCCTCCATGACATCCATCAAACGGTCGCGAACATCGTCGCCGTGGATGATCTCGTTGCGGAAGCCGTAGAGGACTTCGCGCTGCTTGTTCATCACGTCGTCGTATTCGAGCGTGCGTTTCCGGGTCTGGTAATGGTGCTGCTCGACGCGTTTCTGCGCGGTCTCGATCGAGCGGTTCAGGAGCGGATGCTCCAGCTCCTGCCCTTCTTCGAGCCCCATCTTCTCCATGTACTTCACGATCTTGTCCGAACCGAACAAGCGCATGAGATCATCTTCGAGCGCGATAAAGAAGTGAGACGAACCGGCATCGCCCTGACGCGCACAACGACCGCGCAACTGGCGGTCAATACGACGCGCTTCGTGACGTTCCGTCGCGAGCACGTGCAGGCCGCCCAACTCCTGGACGCCAGGACCGAGCTTAATATCCGTGCCGCGACCCGCCATGTTCGTCGCGATGGTGACGGAGCCCTTCTGTCCGGCGCGCGCCACGATCTCGGCTTCCTGCTCGTGGAACTTCGCGTTGAGCACAGAGTGAATGATGCCCGCCTTCTTCAACAGCTTTGAAAGCAGCTCGCTTGTCTCGACCGAAACGGTGCCAACGAGAATAGGCCGTCCCTGCGCGTGAATCGTCTGCACTTCCTTCAGCACAGCGAGGAATTTCTCGCGCTTGGTCTTATAGACCGTGTCGTGCGCGTCTTTTCGGGCAATGACACGATTCGTCGGAATGACGAGCACGCCGAGCTTGTAGATGTCGAAGAACTCCTGCGCCTCGGTCTCGGCGGTGCCGGTCATGCCTGCCAGCTTGTGATAGAGACGGAAATAATTCTGGATCGTGATCGTAGCGTAGGTCTGCGTCTCGCGTTCGACTTCCACGCCTTCCTTCGCTTCAACCGCCTGATGCAACCCATCGCTCCAGCGGCGACCGGTCATCAAGCGTCCGGTGTTCTCATCAACGATGATGACCTTGTTGTCCTGCACGACGTATTGCACGTCCTTCTGGTAAAGGCAGTAGGCCTTCACCAGTTGGGAGATGGTGTGAATCTGCTGAGCCTTCGCCTCCATCTCCTGCTGGAGCTGCGTCTTCAGCTCAAGCCGCTTATGGGCGTCCTTCTCCGGGCCAGTATCGATCTCGTGGAACTTTCCTGCCAGATCGGGCAACACGAACGCATCCGGATCCTTCGGACTGAGAAAGGTGCGGCCTTTCTCGGTCAGGTCCGCCTCGTGGCTCTTCTCCTCGATGGCGAAGAACAGCTCTTCCTTCTGCGCGTAGAGATCCTTCTTGGACTGGTCGGCATGAAGACTCAGCTCCGCCTTGTTCATCAGGCGCAGGTTGTCCGGATTCTCCAGCACACGCATCAAGCCTTCGGAACGCGGTGTGCCGAGCTTCACCCGGTAGAGCAGCAGACCAATCTCGCGCTCCAGCTCGCCTTCGCTCGAAGGATTCGAGCCATCGGCTGGGCGGAGCTTCTTCATGAGCTCTTCTGCCTCATTGAGGTAACGGCCGCACAGCTTCTCCTGCGCGTGGAAGATGGATTCGACCACGGGCCTGAACTTGTCGTAGATGCCGTGATCCGTGTTGACCACGGACGGACCGCTGATGATCAGCGGCGTGCGCGCCTCGTCGATCAGGATGGAGTCCACCTCGTCAACGATGGCGAAGTAATGGCCGCGCTGGACCTGTTCCTCGGCGCGGCTGGCCATGCCGTTGTCGCGCAGATAATCGAAGCCAAATTCGGCGTTGGTGCCGTAGGTGATGTCGCAGGCGTACTGCGCGCGGCGCTCCGCCGGAGATTGATCGTGCAGAATGCAGCCGACCGTCAGCCCGAGGAATTTGTAAACCGCGCCCATCCACTCGCCGTCACGAGCCGCGAGGTAATCATTCACCGTCACCACATGCACGCCACGTCCGCTGAGGGCGTTGAGGTAAACCGGGAGCGTGCCCACGAGCGTCTTGCCTTCGCCGGTCGCCATTTCTGCGATGCGACCGCTGTGCAGCGCGTAGCCGCCGACCAACTGCACGTCGAACGGCACCATCTCCCAGCGGAGCGGATGCCCGCGCACGATGACGTCCTGGCCGCTCAGCCGACGGCAGGCGTTCTTCACCACGGCAAAGGCTTCCGGCAGGATCTCATTCAAGACCCGCTTCAGCTCTTCGCTGTCCTGGATCGCGGAGCAACGCGCCTTCCATTCCGCGGTTTTCTGCCGTAGGGCGTCGTCGGACTGCGATTGAAGCGCAGCTTCGATCTCGTTGATCTTCGCGATCATCGGGCGAAGCCGCTTCACTTCGCGGTCATTCTTCGAACCGATGATCTTTTTGATTATGAATCCAATCATTGTGGCCTTTTCAAAATGTGCGCGGAACGCTACGGGATGCGCTGGGATGCGTCAAAAGGAATTCCCGACGCGCCGGCGCTGCCGACAAACAGCGGCGGGACATGTCTCAGTCGCGCTCTTAACAGACGATTGCATCACCTTCTTCGTCAGGGCGACGAGTTTCACAAGCCCCTTTTTGCCGGTCGATGGGGGGCGCGGGTGATTTGCTGAAGTTGCCCTATCCCGCCGAGGCCGCAGGAAGCCGCTTGAGAAAGACGATGCGTGAGATTCCTGTGATCACCGGGGGCTTGAGCCGCAGCTTGATCGCCGGCAGCTCGGCGCTGCTTCCGGTCACTTCATGCAGACCGATGTAGAACCACTTTCCGCCCTCCTCGCGCCGCACATAAACCGGGAGCGGCCCCGTGGTCTCGGCCAGCTTGATTCCCCACTTCGGCAGGTCGCCCTTGCGCCCGACCCAGACCTCCGCCGGATCTTC
>CAMCCU010000301.1 GCA_945872975.1 Pedosphaera parvula Ellin514 | reverse complement strand
AGAGTCTAGGATGGAGGCCTGATCGAGAATCGCGCCGGTGGTGGGCGTAAAGGTGACATCAATGAAATGATTCGCGTTCAGCGACTCGCGATTCACCGTCTGGCCCTTCAGCGAGGCACCGAGGGTGGCCGTGGCCACTTCCACCGTGAAACTCTCGGTCGCCGCGAGATTGCTGATGCCGCTGTCGTCCGTCCACGCGGCTTGGTTGTATTCCACCGTGTAGACGCCCGCTGCCAGCGTGCTGGTGAAGCTGAAGCGATAGGTGTTGCTGGTTCCGACGCGCTGCGGTTGAGCCAGACTCACAGCCGCCCCGGCAGCATCTTTGAGGACGAGTTCGTCACCATTGATGCTCGCATGATCCAGCACGCGGCCCGCTGTCGGCAGGAAAGTTACCTCGAGGTAGCGCTGCCCGTTGATCGTCTCGCGGCCGACCATGCCGCCCGCGCCCGGATTCACCATGCTGGCCGTCGCACCCTGCGCCGTGAACTCTTGGCTGAAGGCGAGGTTCAGGCTGCGTTCGCCCGTGGTGTCAGTCGCGTCTTTCCAAGCCCCGGCGCTGAAGTTCACCGAAACCAAGCCAATGTCGAATCCGCTCGGTGACGTGGACAGGTAATAGCGGAAGGTCGTGCCGTTTAGTTTCGAGGGCGTGCCATTGACCGCCACGCCGCCCGCTGCCGCGCCCGTGAGTGCAAACTCCGCATTCGCATCCAACACACTGGCTTCATCCAGCGCGTTGCCGTTCGTTGGACGGAACTTCACGTCCATATAACTGCGGCTGTTCGTCGTTGCCAGGTTGCCCAGCGCGAGCAGTGCCCCGCCCTGCGTGCCGCCGGTAACGGAACCATCCGGCGAGGGGGTAATCGACCAACTATCCGCCAGATAGGTCAGCGTCACCGTGCCGCTTGAGGCGAAGTCGCCCGCCAGCCAGTAGCGGAAGCGCAGGGTCCCGCTGGTGGGGTCGGCGAGGCGCAACGGGGCCTGCCCTCCATCCAGACGGATCGTGCCCAAGCCGTCCCCGGTCAGCGTGAACTCCGGCCCGAGATCAAGGATCGTCGCCGGATCGATCACCAACCCGCCGGGGGAAGTAGGAGCGACGAAGTCCACATCCACCCAGTTTCGTTCGTTGAATTCACGCACGTCCACGCTGGCTCCGGCACCGGGGTTCACCACCGTCGCCGTAGCGCCATTCACAGTGAAGCTCTCTGAGTCGGCGAGACTCGCCATGCCCGACACCACGCTCCCGTTGGCCATGGTAGTGTCCGCATTCTTAAATGCGCCACTGATGAACTGCACCTCCGCCACGCCGCGGGGGAAGTTGAAGTTCGCCTGCGTGATGAAGTAGCGGTAGCGCGTGACGCCCTCGCGCTTGATCGCTTTGAGCAGGCCCTGCTTGGCCGTAGCGCCATTAAGATCGGCGGAGGTGGCCGTAAGCACGGTGGTTTCAGACACACCACTCGCATTCACCTTGGTGACGATGGGCACAGGGGTCCCATCCACGGTGATCGTCCGTCCGCCCACGAGGAGGTTGAATTCGGCATCCGTATCAAGAATGGAATCGTAGTCTAGATTGGAGCCCGGCGGCGCATTGTAAAGAACGTCAATATACGGCTTGTTGGTGTAGGTGGTCCCAGCGACGGTCTGGGCACTGGCGGTGTGACTATTGATGGCGCTAACGTCCATCTCGCCCGACGGATCCACCAACACGGCTCCCGGGCTCATTTGCACCACCATCTGGGCCGATGATTCACCCAGGTCGATCACGACCGGGGCGCCATTGGCATCGCGGAAGCCCATCTTGAGCCGGCCATAGATGGTCAATAAGCGGAATTGGTCCGGAACGTCCGCGAGGAAGAGGACGACGACATTCCCCGAGGCGACCTTGCTCATATCCATGTAGAGCTTCGCACTGAGGCTGATCGCGCCACCCGCCAGATTCAGTTTGACCCCTATCAGAATCTTGCCGTCCGTGGAGATCACGATCTGACCCTCGCCGTTCAGCACATAGGAGGACAAGGCGGTGTGGGCGAATTTGATCCCTGCACGAATGATCAGCGGCGAGGTGAAGGCCGCTGCGAACCCGCTCATAGACGGGTTGGCCTTGAGGGCCTGATATTGCCCGACCACCTGCTGTCGCAGCCCCGTCAGCCATTCCTCCGCTGAAATGGCAGCACCGGGGAAACCAAAGGCCGGGTCGCGCAAAGCGAGCGGATCATCAATGGAGGGCAGGGTCTTGAAGAATTCAATGCCTCCGCTGAGGCTGCTGATCTCGAATCCGAACGGCAGCGGTATCGGGACGTCAGCGATGACCATCACGTTGAGCGGACCCAACTCGGACAACCCGAGCCGGATGCTCAACCCCATGCCGGCCATCGTAAACCCGCCCGCCAGGCCGACGAAGAACACCCGGTCAGCCACCGGCGTCGTGCTGTCAAAGATGCTAATCTCATTGCCGCCCGCATCGAGCTTCATGATGCCACCGATCAAAGTGGCTGAGATCTCACCGCCGAGCATTGGCCCCTTCACGCTGACCCCGATCGAGGCGATGTCGGTGATCGGGAACTTGCCCTCGAAGAGCAACTTGGGATCAATCCTGACGCCCTCGATCGTGCCCGAGAACTGCAGGCCAGTAACTCCCTTTAGGCTCTCAACACTGGCGGAGAGTGTGATGATGAAATCTTCCGGATGGTTCTCAATATCCGCCCATTCGAGGCCCAGTGCGTTGATTCTGATCGGCAGCCACGACGGCCACTTGAAGCTACCGCCTGACGCGGCGCCGACACTGATAAACACACCAAAGCCGGGCTTGGTTTTAAAACTACCGTCGCCCAGGAACGCAAAGTTGCGCGCCTCACCGCCGAGTTCCAAACCGCCAATGTTCACCCGCGCGCCCAGCGCAGCGAAGGACACAAGCTCCTCGCTGTCTGCCGCCCCGGTATTGAGCATGAAGTCGCGAGCGGTGAGGGCGAGGAAGCTGCCGAGCTTGATCTCCATCGTGTCCGCCTTGAATTTAAAGGCCTCCACCTTGCCATTGCTGAAGGTGAGTTCCGCCCGCAGCGCCTCGGTGTTCTGCGTCCCGTCGGCGTTTCTGTCGTCCGACGTCTTCCGGTCGCTAATCGACGCGGAGACGGGTTTGCCGGGGAAGAACTTCGCACCGCCCGTGGCGAAATAGATCGAGCCGTTGAACTGCATCGGATTCTCGGCGTCGAAGTTGACCTCGAAATTGGTCACGCCCACCCGGATGTCATCAAACTCCAGAATGCTCCCGATGCGAATCTTCCCGTCGCCACCCGACTGCGAGGATTGCGCCATGCTCGGTGTGGGTTGGCCGGCCGTCGGCGCCCGGGGGATCCCACCGTATTGCAGTTCCGCCTGACCGAGCGTGAAGCCGTTCCGGCGAACAATCAGGCCCGGAAGCAGGGCGTTGCTCGGATTGTTGGGTTCCAGATCGAACGGCGAAATGCTGCCGCGGATGTTAATGGCCGGGAACGTGATCGAGGCCGAGTCGATACGCACCATCTCCTGCGTGCGATCTCCCGCTGGATCGTAGTTGATGACAATGCCCGCGGCTTCCACGGTCACCACCCCGGGCACCACCACGCTCAATCCAGCCACGCGCAGGCTGAACTTTCCGGGAACATCCACGCGGACGTTGCCGCTCAACAGGCCGAACACGTCCACCCCGATGTCGAAGGTGCCTAGAATGCCCGTCAAATCCGCGGTCACGCCGCTCTGCTGCTGCTGCTGCGAAGTTCCTGCTGCCGCGGAACCCGAGCCGCCGAAGGCCAGACTCGCGCGGTTCAGACCAACGGCAATGGTGAGATAGAGCAGGCCATTCTTGAATGCGAAGTCAGCAATGCTGATCGTCGGTCCCTGGAGTGTCAGCGGGCCAAGGGAGAGCGCGTTCGTAGCCGTGGCTGAACCAGCAGCATCGGCCGTGATGGTGAATTTCTCCACGCGCGCCGCGTTCCCTGTCTGATCCTGCGTGCGGAAGGAATTGGCGCGGATGTTCACCTGAACCTCGCCAGCGATGAACAACTCCACACTGTTGGCCGTATTCTTATCCTTGAGGTAATACCGGTAGGTGGTGCCCGAGAGTAATGTTGGGGCCCCGATCAAAACCGGGCGGCCGTCCGCGAACAGATCGACATCGCCCAACCCCGCGCCAGTGAGCGTGAACTCGTCGCCGGTTATCGTCGCCGCTTCGATAGGGCTGCCGTTCTGGGTAAGGAACGTGACATCCAGATAGCGGCCCGCGTTTAAGGTCCCGGCGGACACCGCCGCGCCGCTCTGCGGATTGCGGAGCTGCGCCGTCGGACCAGGCTTGGGCAGCACCCCTTCGAGGTTCGTCGTCGTCGCGAAGAAGGTTTGGACCGATCCCAGGTTGTTCGTGCCACCGCTGTCGGACCACGTGCTCGGCAGGAACTCCAGCGCCACGTCTCCATTCTGCGTGAAACTTCCTGTGAACGCGTAACGGTAGGTCGTGCCGCCCACCTTCGTAGGCGCACCGAAGGTCAGGCCGGAGGCGATCTGGCCATTCACCCGCACGTTGAACTCCGGCGCGGCGTCCAAGATGCTCGCCTCGTTCAAGCCCACACCGTTCGGATCCAAAAACTTCACGTCCAGATAGCGCTGCGTGTTCAACCCCACGCGATCGACAACCTGCCCGGAGAACGGCTTCGCCAGATCCGCGGTCGGGAAGAGCACTTGCGTCTGCGGCCCCAGCGCCGCCCCTACCCCGAACAGCGAGAAGCCATTCAGGCGGAAGCTGTCCAGCTTGAAGCCATCCGCCCCGCCCATCGAGAAGCTTGCGTTGCCACCGAAGGAGAAGATCTCCGTGCCGCCCACGTTGACCTTCATGGACGCACCGGAAATTGCCACCAACACCTGCCCAGTGGGGCGTTTCGTGAATGCCACCGTGCCGCCAATCTCAATGAAGCTGGCTACCTTGATCGTGACTGAACCGACGAACTTAGTGATCTCCTCCACCGACGGGAAGTTCACCGTCACGCTACGGGCCGGGCCGCTGGTGCTGGGGATCGTCAAGGTGCGCGTCACGACCGTGCCCGTGGTGTTGATGTCCACAACGGCGGTGCCTTGCACGGTCAAGCCGTCGACCCCAATCAAGGCGATGTCGCCCTCGGCATGCAGCGCATACTTGCCACCGGCGCTGATGAATCCGACCTTTGCATTTGTAAGCGCCACGCCGGTGGCCGCCGGATTCAGCACGCCCTTGGACAATTCGTAGGGGCCTTCACCGAGGAAGATGGTGATCCCATCACCGGCAAACGATCCATCCGAACCGACGGTGATGTTGCCGTGGAGGGTGACGAAATCGCCGATGTTCAACTCCAAATCTTCGGCAAAGACCTGAATCGCCGGGGTCGCCCCTTGGCGGATAACGATGTCGCGTCCATCCAGAGTGATCGTCTCGTCCACGGCTACTCCCGTGGTATTAATCGCGACCCCCACCGTCGCGCCCAGAGAGAAACCAGGCACTGACAAGGCGATTTTTCCACCGATAACGCCCGCAATCCCTGTCCCGGTGAAAATCAAGGCCGCCGAGCCTTCCTTGATGCCCTTGCCATCCACGGTGAGGCTGACATCCGACATCACGAGTCGCGTGAGCTTGGCCGTCGTTCCCTTGCGCGTGACCTGATCAAAGTAGAAGTCGCCCGTCAGTTCGTAAACGCTGCCGCCCGCCGTCAGCCTAGCCACCGTGTTATCCGCCGTCACGCGCACGAACGGGCCGGCGGGCAGTTTCATCAAGATCGTCGTGTTAGCGACATCGAAGCTCTCGTTCACCGGCAGCGCGATGGTGTTGAACGCGACGGTGAAGGTCGTGTTGAAGTGGAAGCTGGAGATGCTCGCATTGAACGGCATGGAAACCTGCCCCGCCAGTCCCTGCGGCGTGATGAGCAACGAGCCGCTACCGCCCGAAAGCCTGAGAACCTCAGTGCCGTCACTCTGGAGCGAGAGGCCGAGGTTCGCCACCGCCACCCGGACGACCTTCTTATTCGCCAAGGTCGTGATCTGCTGGAAGGTGAAGTCGGCCCGGACCGTGACGTCGAGGATGGTCAATGCGACATTCGTGCCGGAGACCTCGAGGAACGGCCCGGCGACCAAATCCATGGTCACCGTTGTGCCACCCACGCTGAACGATTCCCTCACCGCCACGTTCGTGTTGTTGATCTTCACCCCGAACGTGCCCGAGAAGCTCACGCCCGAGATGTTCTGGATGGCGACCGTGGCGCTGAGTTGCCCCGCCAGCCCTTCCGGCGTGATGAGGAGAGAACCAGTGCCGTTGGACACTCGCACGTAATCCACTTCACCGTTGCCCAGTGCGAGCGACAGGTTGGCCACCGCGACTCGGATGACCGAACGACTCGTGTTCCCCACGATCTTGGTGGAGGTCGACTTCTCAAACGAGAAGTCGCCGCTCAGACGCTGGCCGAGCATCTCCAGCACGACGCCTTGACCACTGATCTGAATATAAGGGCCGGCCGGCAGATTCAGCGCCATCACCCGGTCGCCGAGCATGAACGTCTCGCTGACGGCGGTGGTCGTGTTGTTGATGGCCAGACCGAAGGTGCCGGAGAAACTGACTCCTGGAACATTCAGCGTCACCTTCCCGCTCATGGCTCCAGCAATACCATTGGCGGCAATCAGCAGCGCCCCTTGGCCGCCGGTCATGACGACAAAGTCCGTAGTCCCATCGCCCAGACGCAACTCAACATTCGCCGCGATTACCTTCACCGTGGTCTTGTCATCCGCCGTGCCCAGCGCCCGGTCCGCTCCTGCTGTGGTTGCGCGCTCGAAAGCGAAATCGCCCCGCAGGCTCTGGGCACCAATCGCCAACTGAAC
>CAMCCU010000300.1 GCA_945872975.1 Pedosphaera parvula Ellin514 | reverse complement strand
GTGAGGTTGATGGCCTGACCATTCTTGAGGTGGACGTTGAGGCCGCAGCCGGTGGAGCAAAAGCCACAGACGACGGTCGTGGTGGCGTCGGGCTTGAGGCGTGCGGGAACTTTGCCGAGACCAAATTCTCCCGGATGCAGAACGAGTTCCTGCGTGAGCGCGCCGTCTCGATTGCGAAGGAGATCGGGCAGCGAACGCGGTTTCTCGGTGGGTGACGAGGCAATCATGCGGGGACGCCTCCGGGCATCTGGATGGGTTGGACGGCGACGAAGAAGAGGCGGCGCTCGATGAGTTCGCCGGCGAGACAGAGCGTCACGATGACGGCGGACTCGGCAAGCAGAAGCCACGTTGTCGTGGCGGCGCGGGTGAGTTGGAGCGCCAGCAACAAGGGCAACGCGACGCCGCCGAGAATGCCGAGAGCCATCCGGCAACGATGCAGGAGAGCTAACCGGCCGCTGAGCAGCAGCGCGGTTTTGTGCAGCGGCGAATAGTCCTCCACCTCCAGCGCCCGCAAGATTGGAAGTTCGCTGGCGAGCTTGAGCATTCCAAAGACAACGCCTAGCGCCGCGAGCGTGGGAAGGAACCGAGTGGAAGCAGAGCCCGCGCTGACGATGAGCAGAGTGGTGGTGACCCCGAGCAGCGCGGTGGTTCCGAGGAATTTGGGACCGGACCAGCGGAGATGCCAGAAGTCGCGATGCGTGTCGTGGTAGATCATCGCGGAGCAGAAGACGCCGAGCAGTCCCGCAATCACCGTGGCCCAACCGAGGGATGATTGGATGGACGACGACGCGAATTGTGGGAACCAGATCGAGGCGGTGTAGAGCATGGCGAGCTTGGCGAAGAGGCCGAAGACGATGATCTCACGACTGAGCCAGGACTTGCGCAGACCGAGAAACGCCCGCCATGCACCGAACGGACGGCCGAGGTGCAGGGTGCTGCTCGCCAGCGCGGCAAGCCCGATGATGAGAGCCGTGAGCGTGAGCGCGGGACGGAGGGGGGCAACCAATTCGCCGGAAGTTAAAGACAGGATGCGCTCCGTCGTGAACGTGCCGACCGAGAGTTGGGACAGCACAAGCATGATGCCGAGCGGCGTGTGGGCGCATTGCGGCTTCAGCTCATGGGCGTCGGCGGGGCGAAGGGAGGCGTGGAGCGGCTTGGCGGATTTGTAGCGCGTGGTAGGGAGCGTGATCGACGGAGCTGGAGAGCCGGGGAGAAAAGGAGCAGGTGGGAAAGTGGGCAGGTGAGAAAGTGAGACGGACGTTCGTACTCCCTCTCCCACCTGCCCACCCGCAGCCTTGCTCCGGTAGCTTTCGCTCACGGAGGCCGTTTCGACCAAGGTGATTTTAATGGCTTCGTTCGGGCAGGCCTGGACGCAGGCGGGGGCTTCGCCGGACGCGAGGCGGCTGCTGCACATGTCGCACTTGCGGACGATGCCGAGGCGTTGCGAATACTTCGGAACGTCGTAGGGGCATTTCAGCACGCAGTATTGGCAGCCAATACATTGATCATCGAGATGCTTGACGATGCCCGTGGCAGGATCCTTTTCGTAGGCGAGCACCGGGCAGCCGTTGAGACAACCGGGATCGACGCAGTGATGGCAGGCGGTGGTGACGGTCTGCTGAATCGGCTGAAGGTAAGTGCCGCCGTGCAGCAGCCCGACGCCGCGCCACGTTTCCTCCTCCTCCAGTCCGTTCAAGCTATGGCAGGCGGTGACGCAGGCTTTGCAGCCGGAACACTTGTCGAGCTCAACCTCAAAGGCGTATTGCTGGCCGGCCTGGGGCTTCGAGAGCGGGATGAGGTCGCGATAATGCCGGGCCTGAGCGGGCAACTCATGCTGCTCATGGGCGCGCGCGAATTTCGCCACGGCGGTCAGGGACCGCTGTTCGGCGAGCAACTCATCGATGAGCGTGACGGGCTCGTCAGGTTTGTTCGGCATGTGTCGAAACGTGAACGCTCTTTAGCAGCTATGAGTCCGTCGCGGCTGAGCGGCGAATTCATTATTCGAATTTGTTTAATGAAAGATGTGCATGAAATCTCACCAGCTCCCGGATCAATCGATTGGCGTTGGAAACCGAAGACATCCGGCGCGGCGATCCGAGCCGCCGGCGAGCGGGGGCCCGGACCTTGGCTTCGCTTTTGCTAAAGGAGCTGAAGAGTCGTTGAGGGCTGGATTCGCGCAAAATGCGACAGTTGTTGCGGCGCGATTTGACCTGAATGAACAAAACCGTTGATTGAAGCACCAGAAGTGAAAGGCATTTGTTAATGACCCATCCCATCGACAGCAGACAGCTCCGCGCCTTCGCCGCGCTCTCACGGACCGGCAGCTTTACCCTCGCCGCCAAGGAAATGTTCCTCTCCCAGTCGGCGGTCAGCCATTCCATGAAAGCGCTGGAGACCGATGTGGGCTGCCGCCTTTTCGACAGGGTGGGAAAGAAGGTCTTGCTCACGCAGGCGGGCGAGGCGCTGTTGCATCACACGGAGAAGATTCTCCAGGAGATGGCGGCGGCCCGCGCGGGCCTGGAGCAACTGGGCAAGTGGGGCGTCGGACGCTTGCGCATCGGTGCGAGCCCGACAGCCTGCCAATACATACTCCCGGCGGTGCTGCGCGAGTTTAAGGAGAGTTTCCCGAAGTGCCGCATCGCCATCGAGCCCGGCGACACGCTGGAAGCCATCGAGTCCGTTCGCGAGAACCGCATCGACCTGGCCATCACGCTCGAGCCGCGCAATGAGGATCAATTCGAGTTTCACCCGCTCTTCACCGACGAGCTGACGTTCATCGTCGGCGCGATGCACCCTTGGGCGCGGGATGGCCATGTGGTGCGCAGCGATATTCCGAAACAAAGCTACGTGCTCTACAACAAGAAGAGTTACACGTTCCGGATGGTGCGTGATTACTTCAACCAGGAGGACATGGTGCTGAACACGGTGATCGAGCTGGGCAGCATGGAGGCGATCAAGGAACTGGTGAAACTCGGCCTCGGCGTGAGCATTCTGTCGCCGTGGATCGCGCAGAAGGAGCTTCTGGAAAAGTCGCTTGTGGCATTACCTCTCGGACGAAGGAAGATGAAGCGGAACTGGGGCGTCATCCACTGGCGCGGACGGCGGCTCAGCCTCGCGGAAGAAACCTTCCTCGGGTTGTGCAAGGCAGCGACGGCGGACTTGGGGAAGACTTCACTGTCGGACGCCGCCTCGTCATGACGGGCGGATGCGCTCGTTGCGCCGCGCCAGTTCTTGCAAGACGCCGCAGAGCGCCTGAAGCCGGGGCGTGTTGACGCCGGCTTCGTGAGCCTGGCGCAGCGGTTCGAGAAACAGGCTTTCCAGCTCGAGCGGTTGACCGCGTTCGAAATCAATCAAAGTCGATGCCTTGTAAGCACCCATCGGCCGCGTGTTTTTAATCTGCTTCTCGATGAACTGATCGGAAATCTTCATGCCCTTCGCGTGCGCGGTCAGGATGACTTCAAGCATCAGCTCACGGACGATTCCCTCCCACGACGAATCGCCGAGAAGTTTGTCCGTGGTCAGGCACGGGCCGAGTTGTGCTTTCAGCGCGACCTCCCCTCGGATGACACCGTCGAGTCCGGCGCAGCCCGCCACACCCAGGCCGTTGAAGGGAATGTTCCAGACGAGCTTCTCCCAGTGTGCGCGCGCAAGGTCGTCAGTCACCCCGCAGGGTATGCCCGCGTGACGAAGCATCGAGGCGATGTCGTGCGTGCGCGGCTCCGGCCAGCGTTGGAACTCGCCGAGAGCGATCTTCCCCTGGCCGATGTGGTGGATGATTCCCGGTTCAATGCGGTTCAGGCAAACGAAGCAAAGCCCACCGAGAATCTGCTCCGAACGAAACATCTTCGCGAGCTGCTCTTCGTTCCCAAGCCCGTTCTGCAAGGTCAACACGGCGGTCTGCGGTCCGACAAGCGGCGGGAGCAAGTGCGGGAACTGATCGTTCGCCGTCGTCTTCAGCGCGATGATGACCAGCTCAGCGTGACCGATCTCATCCGGCGTGCGCGCACATTTCGGACGTGCGTTAAAATCGCCCTCCGGACTGCGGATGCTCACTCCGTTCCGACGCACGATCTCGTAATCCGAGCGGAGTAGAAAATGGACTTCCTGCCCGGCGCGACACAGCTTTCCGCCGTAGTAACTGCCAAGGGCACCACATCCTACGACCGCAATTTTCATGAGAGACTGGGGCCCGGTTCTGGAGAGGATGAACGCTTCAGTGGAGAAAATAAAAAGGCTCCCTGACAACGTCAGGGAGCCTTGAGAGGGAGCGGCAAATTACTTCGAGCCGAGGATCGCGTCCTTCGCTGCTTTCGCCACGCGGAATTTCACCACGCGCTTGGCCGGGATCTGGATGGTCGCGCCGGTCATGGGGTTGCGGCCCTGACGTGCTTTGCGATTCACCAGCACGAGCTTGCCGAGGCCGGGGAGGGTGAAAGTGTTCTTCGCATTCTTGTAAGCGAGCTGCGCGATGTGTTCGAGAATCTCGCCAGCCTGCTTCTTGGAGATGACGGCCTTGTCGGCGATGGCGGCGGCGATTTGGGATTTGGAGAGTGCTTTTGCCATAATGGTTATACGTGTTTTGTTAATTTTTGTTTGTGCATTGAGTCTTGCGACTTGCGCGTATAGAAAACCGTTCATCAGGTCGCTGCAAGGAGAAAAACGCTGAAACATCAATGAATCTCGCAGGTTTGAGGACGCGGGTACCGGGCGAAGTGGAGCGGGAAATGTACGGTCCCAACCGACGTGCCGCTTCGCAACTGCGATGACTTCCGCTCTTCCGATCAGAATCTCACCGGAACATCCCGCGCAATTTCCCGACACGCCACAGAACAAACCACTGACTCGCGATGAGGTTCTTTAACTACGTTGAAGGCACACGAACACGCATTGTCTGACGCCGGCCCGGTTACTACGGATGTATTCAAAGTGAACTTTGGCGCGAATCCCGCTAAGCTGTGCGTTGTATGGCATTGGTGCGGATATTAGTGGACGGATACAGCCTGTTGCACGCTTGGCCGGAGCTGGCGCCCGGCAAATCCCGCCATTCCCCGGCAGCGCGTGACGAGCTCATCCAGGCTCTCATCCGCTATCAAGATGCCTGCGGGACGCCCGTCACGGTGATCTTTGATGGCGCCGGATCGAAGCGAGCCGTCGCCGAACCCGCCTCGACCGACGCGATAGAGATCCTCTATAGCCACGCCGGACAGACAGCGGATCAAATGATCGAACGTGCAGCCCATCTGTTCCAGGCGTACGGAGAAGTGCTGGTGGTGACGAACGATTTTGCCGAGCGCGACATCGTGAGCGGCGTCGGTGGCATGACCTCCAACTGCGATAATTTCATCCAAACGATCCGATCCGCTCTGAACGAGTCCGATGGCGCCGTCCGCCTCCACAATGAAAAGGAACGCGCCAGATTTCGCGCCAGATGATTTTTATGAGACCTCTTCCATTCCTCAACTTGCTCGCCTGGATGTGCCTGGCGGTCGTGCCCGTGTCTGTGACATTCGGCGCCGCTCCCATCGTTCAACCTTCCCCAGACGGCGAACGCTTCCTGTTCGTCGTGGACGTGTCAGCCGACATGGAGAAGCTGCAAGCCGCGACGGAAGCGACGCTGTTTGATCTGATCGGCACCGGCATCCACGGCTACATGAAGTCAGGGGATACCTTCGGCATGTGGACCTTTAACAAGGAGATGACGGCTGGCAAATTCGCCATGCAAACCTGGGACCCACGAAAGGCCAAACAACAGGCGACCATGGCTGCGGCATTTGTCAGCGGGATCAACTATGAGCATTCGAGCGATCTCAAGGGCGTGACGCAGAGGCTCAAGTCCGTCATCCATTCCGTCAGCAACGTGACGGTGTTCGTCGTGTCTGATGGAGATGCGCCGATGAAAGGCACGCCATTCGACAAGACGATCAACGCGGAATACAAGCGCCAGAGAAAGGAGCGTTCCTCGTCCAAACGCCCGTTTGTCACGACACTGATTGCTCGCGACGGTTGGATCATCGACCAATCCGTCACCGTGGCCGGCAATCGAATCGACCTGCCGCCTCGTGCCATTCCCGTCGCTCCCACCCCGCCCGCTCAAGCGACGATCGAAGTCACAAACCCCTTCGTTTCGTCACCTGTCGTCCAAGCACCGCCAATCATCATCGCCAGACCCGCTCCGAAAGCAGTCATCATCACCAAGCCCCCGGCCGAAACTCCTCCGCCTGCTTCAACCCCAGCCCCTCCAGCCGTTGCCGAAACGACCATCGCCACAGTGAATCCGGCCCTCACTCCGCCAACTCCCGTGACTAAACCCGCCGAGATCGCCACGCAGGAGAGCATTCTGGCCGCCGCCAACATCGCCGCCACGAGCAATCCAGTTCAAGCGACACCTCCCAAAGCGCTGGCCGATCCGGCCAACTCGAGCTCAGGCGCGCAGGCTGTTTCTTCTTCCGCGATTGAAAGCGCGCTGGCCAAGATCACGCCCCAACCGCTCGCTGTCGCCGCGCGGGAAACGACTCGATCCACCGAGGAGGCAAATCCCCAACTGTCCGCCACGATTCAAGGAATGGGCCTGCCCACGACGAGCAGCACGAATCCGATCTGGATGTTCGCTTTCGGCGGCATCCTGCTCACATCTGCGTTGCTCCTCGGCGTGGCCGTGCTGCGACGCGGTCGTCCTGCGGCAGGTGCGAGCTTGATTACGCGCTCGATGGATCGTCATTGAATCTTCCGGTCCGTTTCGCAGAACGAGCCGCCCCCCTATTCTTTTCATCCCGAGCACTCTTTCGAGAATCAGTGCCCTGCCGATGATTTGACTGCGATGACCACGCCTGTCCCGGCCTCTCCATCCTCCGTCAAACATCGTTGGCGC
>CAMCCU010000299.1 GCA_945872975.1 Pedosphaera parvula Ellin514 | reverse complement strand
CGCCTGATCCGTCGGCGCGCTGACCAGTTCGCCGTCGAGGATCTGCAGGCCGCGTGGATCACCGAGGTAAGGATTCTTTTCGTCCACCACGTAGAAGTCGCCGTTGATGGCGGCGATGGGCTGGCCTTCCGCCGGAGACAGCGCCTGGAGCTGTTGAACCAGCGTGCTCAAGCCTTCCACCTTTCCACGCGCCAGCGTCGAGCGCAGTTCGAGATCGGCCCGCGCCCGCTCAATCTTCGCGACGTGAATGGACCACGGCACTTTCGGCATCGTGTCGTGCTGATACGAAACCCCAGGCGCACTGGACGGCCCGCGCCCGCAGGAAGTCGCCAGCAGAACGAGAGCAACGCTTGTGAGAGCTGAGCCAACCGACTGTTTGAAGATGGGGAACACGTTGCGAAACTGATAACTGCTCCGCTGTCCCAATCAACACAAAAGCCGTCCGCAAACGCCGAACAGGACGCATCCAGGCTTCACGGGATCGCGGCTGTGTCGGCGACCCGCCGCAGCAGATTCGCCAGGCCACGCCGCTGGAATACTTCAGAGGTCACGGGGTCCTTTAACGCGCTGCGCCTGGTGCGTTGCACACATCCGCGATTCGCACCCGCCATTGCAAGTGACTTGCAAGGATGCGGCTTGTGACTCACGGATCGAATTGCTTCACTATGACGGTCGTGATGTTACCAGTTGCCATAGCTCTGCGAGTTCAGCGAAAGGTTTTCGCCGTTGCGCTCATGCTTGGCCTTTACCTCACGCTGCAACTGTTCGCGGCATCCGCCGCCCTTCACCATTGCGTCCACGAAGACTCCCACGCGCCGGATCATCAGTGCGTCATCAAGCTCGTCGCCGACGGCCAACTGCTGGTCGCTCCCGTTCCGCAGCTTGAACTTCAGCCGCAGCTTGTTTTCTCCGCTCCTCCAGAACGGCCGCTCGTCATCATCACTGGCGCCGAACGCCTTCTCCCGCCCTGCCGCGCGCCGCCCGCTTCTCCCGCCTGACTTCCGTTCAGTCTCTTTCATTGAAGGCTCGTGCCTGCGCGTGATCCAACTGCGCCACGTCCTCGGCTGAAAGGGGATTCCCAAACTTGTTCCACCGGCCTGCTGCCGCCCGGATTCCGCCTCCGCTCCAGCGTGAGGCGGGTCGAACCGCAGCCCTGATCAAAATGAAATTCTCCGCAGCGGCGCGTTTGCGCCCGGCGTTCACGCTCATTGAGCTGCTGGTCGTCATCGCCATCATTGCGATCCTCGCGGCGCTGCTCCTGCCCGCGCTGGGCGCGGCAAAGGTGAAGGCCCGGCAGGCTGGCTGCCTCTCGAATCTCCGCCAGATCGGCGTGGCCATGCAGATGTACGCCGACGAAAACGAAGGCTGGCTACCCACCACCACGCACGGCGCGGGGACGAACGCCTCGTGGATTTATCAGCTCGCTCCTTACACCGCTGGCGTGGATGCGATCCGCATCTGCAACTCGGACCCCAAGGGCCAGACCCGTCTCGCCGCC
The DNA here is from genome assembly GCA_945872975.1 of Pedosphaera parvula Ellin514. GTDB lineage: Bacteria > Verrucomicrobiota > Verrucomicrobiia > Limisphaerales > JADJPG01 > JADJPG01. Next base: position 5,396 of record CAMCCU010000299.1, on the reverse strand, counting down.
AGCGGCACCAGCTACACCATGAACGAATTCACCTCCGTGGATGCCGTGGATCCGTTCGGCAATCTGCTGGAAACCTTTCGCCGTCTCGCCGCCATCCACAGGCCGACGGAAACCATGACCGTCTTCGAGTGCGCCGACTCCTTGAGCGCGAATGTCTTCAACGATCACACGCACTCGCGCAACTGGATCAATGGCTGGAGCTCCGTCATCGCGGACATCCAGCCGGATCGCCATCGCGTGGGCGGGCCGCGCGGCGACCACAGTTCCGGGCTGGCGAACTACCTGTTCGCCGATACGCACGTAGAGTCCATCCAGGCCGCACGCTTGAAGCAGCGCCTCGCGAGCGGAGACAACTTCGCCAAGCCCCCTCGATAAAACTTCCTGCCAACCCTAAACCAACAACAACCCGGCGCGTCACCAACGACGTGCCTCTAACTCAAACAAACATCATGAAGCTAACAATCCTCCTCACCGCGACCGGCCTGCTCTCCGCCGGGCTTTCGCTGCACGCTCAAGCCATCCTCGACACCGAACACGTCGATGTCGGCATCAACTACGAAGACGGCGCGTGGGATCTCCACATCCACGACGAAACGCACGATGTCGAATACGAACCGGGCGACGCCGTGCTGCGTGTGAACGGCAGCGCGCAAACCACCATCTCCGCCAATCCGCTGTTCAGCTTTCTCGGCACGCCGGACAGCGCCGTCTGGATTCTGCCCAACACTCAAAGCGCGAATCTCCTCTTCCTCGGCTTCGGCGCGGAGGAACTGGCCAACGGCCTGTTCCTGGATGACCACGTGAGCATGAGGCTGCACAGTGTGAGCGGTCCCGGAAGTTTCGCCGTGTTCGACTTCAACAGCCTGGGCGAACCCATCGTCGTCATGAACTCACGCGACGGCTTCTCCGCTGCGGATACTTTCTCCGCTGTTCCCGGCAGCCACAGCGATCTCAACTGGGCCTTCTCGCAGCCCGGCTTCTACACCGTGAACTTCGAGGCGTCCGGCACCCTCGCCGACGGCAACGCCTTCACGTCGAGCGGTCCCGTGGCCTACACATTTCAAGTCGTGCCCGAGCCAGGCACCTGGGCGCTGATGGCGCTGGGCGGAGCGGGCCTTGTCATGGGCGGAGTGAGACGCCGCTTCGCCTCCATTCGCACGCGCTCCAAATGAAAAGGATTTGGTGCGACGCCCCTTTCGGGAGCCGTTCGTCTGGTTGGCGACCGGCTGGCGGGAGGCCCGTCAAAGCAAACCCACCGCGCCACACCGCAACAAACAAAACACAGAACAACAAACATTCGCATGACAAAACTTAACCCTCTGGTTGTCGCCGCCGCTCTGGCTGCGATGTTCTCGTCCGCTCCTTCCGCGCAGGCTCAAATCACGGGCTACTACGTCGGCTATGATGATCTCCCCGGTGTTTTCGCACCGGCGATTTATCGCGGCCTGCCCAATCCGAACCGCGGACACGTCACGCTGTTCTACCCTCATCCCTCGGCGGAGAACCGCCTGCTCAATCACTTTCACAATCTCGGCTCCTATTCCTACACCGGGCCGACGAACGCCCTCGTGATCGTGCCCACCAACTCCAACGCCCGCGTTCCCGAAGTCAGCACCCGCCAGGCTCCGCTCACCCTCGTTCCCGGTCTCGGCGCGTTCGCGGGCCGGCTCGCGAGCGCGAGGACGGATGAGAATTACAGCACCATGCGCTTCCGCTCGGTGCAGGCGCTGCGTTATGAACGCACCCCCACCGCCACCAATGAATATGGCTACGGCTCGCCCGAGTGGCACATGCTGTTCAACCGGTTCGGCCCGCAGTTCGGGAGCTTCGACAACGCCGTCTATGCCCAGCCCATGCCCGGCGCGGTGCTGGCGATGGAACTCGTTTCGCTCACTCCTGGTTTGCACATCGGCCTGACCAACCAACTCGATCTGCTGTCGAATCCGGGCGACCGTCACACCGTGGGCGACGCGGACAACTTCGACTTCTCGCCCGTCTTCTGGACGGAGACCAACGCCGCGCCCGGCACCTACACCGCCGCGTTCAAGTTCGTGGACGTGGGCACCGCCGAAGGTCACACGCCGGTGCCCGAATCCGGCATTTCGTTCTTCGACTTCCGCGTCGTGGCCGCGCCGGCGCTCGCCATGGAACGCACGGTGCGTCTGACCATGCCGACCGTCACGGCGGGCTACGTGCTCGAAGGCGCGCCCCTCGCCGATGGCCCGTGGACGCCCATCCCGCAGAAGCCCGCAGTGAACACCAACGGCAGCGGCGAGGGCGCGGCCCAGACCGGCACAGCGTCGCTGGTGCTGCTCGGAAACCAGCCGGCGCAGTTCTTCCGTCTGCGAAAACTCGACTGACCAACCCGTCGGCGGGTCCGCGTCGCCCGGATGCGGACACGTCCGACCAACACTATTTCTCTCTCAATGAAACGCCTCGCATGTCTGTTGACGGCGGCACTCGCCCTGAGTCCCGGCCCGCTCCGTGCGTTCTACCATCTCGATGTCGCCATCGACTACCACGCGACCAACGGCTGGCGTTTCACGCTCCACGACCTGAACTACGGCAACCTCCCGCTGGAGGAGAATCCCGTCTTCGTTCCGTGGTACAGCCTCTTCCGCATTCCAAATCATCCGGCCTACACGAACCTGCTCGGATCTCCGGATCGTTTCGCCTGGATCATCCCGGAGACTCCCGCCTTTGGCCTGCCTTATCTCGGCTTCTCGGCGGAAGGAATCGCTTCGGGCACGTTTGCCAACAACGAGCTTTCCGTAAGGCTGACCCGCGTCGTCGGGCCGGGCCACTGCTCGGGTTACGAGACCGACCCGTTCGGAAACTTCATCGCGTGGTGGAACACCCGTGATGGACTCGACACCAACGACACGCGTCGTCTCGCCACCGGCTCCGGCACGCACCGTCACTTGAACTGGTCCTTTGAGCAGGCCGGACATTATGCGCTGCACTTCCAGGTCGAAGGCCGACTGCGGGCCAGTCCGCAGACCACGGCCCGTTCAGAAGCCGTCGTCTTGTTCGATGTCGAACCGCCTCCGGCTCCGCGGCTCCAGATGTTTGCCCCTGTCGGCGGCGTCGCCACCGTGCTCACCCTCGCATCGATTCCCACGCTGCCCTGCCGCATCGAAACCACCACCGATCTGCGGACCTGGATCCCGTTCACCAATTTCGTTCCCAGTTCGAGCACGTCGTCCTTCAGCGTGACCCGTGATGGAGCCGCGTTCTTCCGTGCTGCCATTCAAGTCCCATGAACACGACATTCAGCATCAACAACCATTTGGCCGGTTCCGGCGGCGTGCGCGCTTGGACTTCGCGCGAGACTCCTCGCCGCCGGACCGGCCTGTCAGCCTCGCGTCGTACAACAGCGCCGGCTCACGGCGCATGGATGCGGGCGGCCCTAGTGAGACCCAACTCTCAACAAATTCCACTATGAAGACCATCCCTCCATCCATCTTCATGTTGCTCGTAGCGTTCGTGACAAATGCCAGGGCTCAATCCGGGTTCTCCGTGCTGGAACGTGAGCACACCGATTTTCGCATCCTCTATTCCGCAGGTGCCACGCCCGCCCTGTCGCTCGTGGCGCGTGATGCGGATCGCGGTATCAACCTTGCCAGCAACGAAGTCATCCTCGTCGTGCGCGAATCCTCCCGCCTCACGCTGCCGCCGGGCACGCCCTTCGGCGACGCCGGCATGCCGCTCTCGATTCTCCCGCAGTCGCAGAACATCAACCTGCTCTACCTCGGCGTCTCGGCGGAAGCAATTCCCACAGGTGTCTTCGACGGCGCGTTGCGAGTGAAACTCAAGCGCCTCGACGGCCCCGGTTACTTCATGGCCTGGCAGGCGACCGGCCCCGGCCAGTTCAATATCCGTCTCAACTCACGCGACGGCCTCACCGAGGCCGATGCCTTCACGCCCATCACCGGCAGCCACGAACATTTCAACTGGGGCTTCTCCTCGACCGGAGTGTTCAGCGCGACCTTTCAAGTCACGGGCCAACGCCTCGGTGAAACCACAAATCTCAGCAGCGCCGAAACCACCTTTGTCTTTCACGTCCTTCCGCTCCCTGCACCGACGAACTTCCTTACCTGGCAACGCAGCCATTGGCCGCCCGGTTTCAATCCGCCCACCACCGAACCCGCCGCCGATCCAGATGCGGACGGCAGTGCGAACCTTCTCGAATACGCCGCCGGCACCAATCCCACCAACGCCCTCGAAGCCGTCGCCGCGCCCGCGTTGTCATTCCTCCATGAACCCGGCGGACCATTCGCCGCTGTCACGTTGGATCGCTACACGCCCGCGCGTGATCTTCGACTGACCGTGGAAGCAACCAGCGTTCTCTCCCACGACTGGCAGCCTCTCGAAGAGGTTCACTCGACCGAACCCATCCACGACCAGCTTGAACAGCTCACCTTGCGCGATCCCGTCCCTGCCACGAATGGTATCCGTCGGTTCTATCGTCTCAAAACCGGCTTGTTCTAACATGCGCACCACACCACATCTGGCGACACCTGCTCACACTCCGGAAGCCCGGCTTGCCTGGGCGATGAAAAATCTCCGCAACGCACAAGTGCGTATCACGCCGGTGCGCGAAGGTGTCTTGAAGTTTCTGGCGGACCAGACCTTGCCCGCCACCCTGGCGCAGATCGGCCCGAGTCCGCTGCTGGCTGGTCGCTTCGATGACGTGACGATCTATCGCACGCTCGTGCTCTTCGTGGAACTTGAGGTGGCGCGGCAGATTCAATTGCAGGGACGACAGGCGCATTTTCTCCTGAACATGCCGGGAGGCTGTTCCACGTTTCTCGTCTGCCGCTGCTGCGGCGTGGTCACGCCCGTCGCGCATCCGCCCACCCTTTGCAAACTCGAAGAACACATCGCAGCTTCCCACGGCTACAGTGCCGTCACCCACAATCTGGAACTCTACGGCGTCTGCCCGGACTGCCACCGACACACCCAACACTGCTGCAAGCCGTCCAAGCTGGTCCCCGGACTTCGACTACGAGGACGGTTTACCAAGTAATGCGTGAAACATCCCAGCCACGGATTCAATTCTCCGGGCGAATGACGGAGACGACGAGGGTCTCGGGCTTGAGATATTTCTTCGCCACCGCCTGAACTTGCACGAGCGTGACGGCTTCGTATTTCGCATCCTCGGAATCGATGTGCTGGTAGCCGAGGCCGTAGAGCTCGTCGAGCGCACTGGACATCGCGTAGCCGCCCAAATCCTGGCGCGCAATTTTCTTCTGGCCAATGACCTTGGCCTTGGCGCGTCTCAGTTCCTCCGCAGTCAGGCCGTTGGCGCGAAGCTCGGCGGCTTCCTTGAGCAGCTCGCTTTCGACCAGCTCGACCTTGCCGGGATCCGTGCCGACGTAGAACGCGAAGTAGCC
>CAMCCU010000298.1 GCA_945872975.1 Pedosphaera parvula Ellin514 | reverse complement strand
ACCAGTTCTTGAAAGAGCCGCGCGCGGGATTGGATTCAAACTCCCCGACCTTTCGCGCCACGGACAGCAGGACTTCCTGGAGCACATCCTCGCACTCCGTATCGCGCAGCCCGGACTTGCGGGCCACGCCGAGGATGAGCCGCTCGTAGGTGCGGGAGAAGTCCTGCCAACTGTCGGCGTCGTCCCAGTTTTTCAAACGGGCGATCAGGCTGCCACGGGTGGCCAGCGAGTCATCAGGAGGCGGGTTCATAGCCAGAGTTATCATGCCATCCGCGTGAACGGATGACTTGCTCCGCAAATTTCAAGAATCTTGAAAAATCTTTCACCCGCTTGGAAAAACCTTCCGGCCTCAATTCCAGTCGAGGCCCAATTCCCGCAGTCGTTCGCGCAACCGGGTCAAGTTCCACAGCTGCGCTCCGGACTTTTCCCCCGGCAAAGCCAGCCATTGACCGTCTGCGCTGAACGCGGGCGAACGCATCATGGTAGGCGCGGGCAAGTCAATCAGCTCCCTCCACGAGCCAACCTCCAGCAACGTGGCCTGAGATTCGGCGTCGTGGACGAGCAGCCAGCGGTTGTCCGCGCTCCAGGCAAAGTTGCAGCCAGCCGCGACCTGACGCGGCCTTTCGAGCACCACCTGGCCGGTGTCCACACTCCACACGCGAAGGAGACTCGGGCTGCCCGCGACCCACCAACGTCCGTCTGGGCTCAAGCCGCCGTTGTTCAGACTTGGACTGCCTTCTTTGACGAGCGAGCGAGCGCCTGCCGTGTCCCAAATCTCAAATCCTCCGTCTGTGTAAGCCGCCGCTAGGCGCTGGCCCGCAGCGTCGAGGGAACAGAAGGCGACCGGCTGTCGCGTGACCAGCGACCAATCCTCCGGCTGGGTTGCCGATTGGAGATGAAGTTCGCCGCGATCATTTTTCACCGCGAGCCGCTGGCCGTCCCGACTGGCCGAGAAGCTGATCACGGAGCCAACCCCAATCGGAGTCACGCGCACGGGCGGCTTTGCGCTCAAGGTTTGTTCGCGGCCATCCCACGCCGGCTGCCATCGCCGCACGGCCCGTCCATCCACGGTGAGCAACCCGCCCTCCGATCCAGCCGCAAGATCATGCCGCACGGTGGCCGGAAGGAATTCTCCAAACCCTGGTTCGTCGAGCCGCCAGAAGTTCAAACCATGATTGCTCACGCCGACGAGCAGGCCGTTGTCGAGAAAGACGACGCGCCAGAGATCCCGGTTTCCTTCGCGCAAGGCCGAGCGCGGATGCGATTCCAGCCAGACCATTTCCGAGGCCGGGGTGAGGTCGAAGAGTTTCCACTGATCATCCCGCCAGCTTTGGAACCCGAGTCGCGCGGCCTCGGGATGCATTCGCAACTCATTGCCCGCATCGGCGAGACGCAGCGCCGGTTGCTGCCGGGCCACGCCCCAGAGAATCGTCTGGCTGTCCCATGAGGTCGTGACCAGCCATTGCCCGCGCGCATCGAAGGCCGCGCCCGTCACTGCCGCCTCGTGTCCGGCCAGAATTCCAGCCGCCGTGCCCGACTCGGCGTTCCAGATTTTCAGGAGCCGATCATGGGACCACGTGACCAACTGCACGCCGTCCGGATGCCAGACCATCCCACTGACCGGCCCGCCCGTGGACCAGACCAGATTGGTCGCGCCAGTCTCCACGCTGCGAATCATCACCTCCTCACTCATCCGTTGGGCGAAGCGCCGTCCATCCGGTGCGAAAGCCACATCCGCCACGCGAGAAACTCCCGTCAGCATTCGCAGCTTCTCGCTTCCGTCGAGATCGAAAAAATGGAGCGCTCCATCCGCAGCGTCGGCGGCAAACCATCGGGTGCCCGGCACCGAGGCGGCGCCGCGTGCGCCCCAAGGCAGGCGAAATGTTGTCGGGCGCGAATTCACCGGCAGCCGTTCCAGCGCGGGCAGATCATTCGCGACGGACTGCTCGAAGGAAGGTTGCCCGGCCAGCGACCAGATCAGAAAGTCGTGATTCGTGTAGGACGCTGCGTAGGCCAGTCCATCGGGACTGAAGCCGTGCCCGTGCAACCCGTAACGAACTGCGAATTCCCCGGCGGGCCGATGCTCGGGCAGAAAGGACAGTGGCCGATGGTCGCTGGCCGAACGGACGTGAATCTGTCCACGCGAATCATTCGTGGCGTAGCGTTCCAACCTTCGATCAAAGACCCACCGTTGCCGGGCCGAGGCGAAGCTGCGCACCGCCTCAACATCCGGCAGAGCCAGCGCGGCGGCAGCTTCGTTACGGAGCGCGAGACTGTTCGTGCGGCGCGCGGCTTCGGCGAGAATTTCCAGGGCGCGCAGGCGCTGGCCGGGCAGTCCGGTCAGGCGTGTGGCGCGGGCGAGAGCCAGTTGCTGGCCGACAAAGCGCGTGGTCAGTTCCTGCTCGGCCCGGATCGCGCGTAGCTTCTGTTGATTGGCCCGGATACCCAGGCCCGTCGCCACCAGCGCCAGCAACGTCACCACCAATCCGGCACGAGTGACGAGGCGCAGTTGCCGCTCGGCCCGCCGCCAGCGCCGCATCGAACGCCCGGCGCTGAGCAGGAGCAGATCATCCCGCAAGGCGTCCGCACCGCGATGCCGGCGCAGCGGATCGCGGTCGCAAGCCCGGAGCCAGATTTCGTTCAGCTCCATGAGTAGCGTGCGATCCGGCAATCGTTCCAGGTTCTCAGGCAACGAGGGAAAGTCCGTGCGGTCCCGGCCCGTCGCCGCTTCGTAGAGCACCTTGCCCAGCGCATAGATGTCCGCCGCCACCGAGCCCGGACCTTCGGGCGGCACGAAGCCTTCCGTGCCGACAAACGTCTGCGAAGCCTGCGCGGCGGTGATGAGCCCGATGTCAGCGAGCTTGGGCCGGCCTTCGACGAAGATGATGTTGGACGGTTTGATGTCCCGGTGGATGAGTCCTTCGGCATGGAGATGCCCGAGCGCTTCGGTGAGCGGCTCGGCCAGGGTCAAGACTTCAGGCCCGGTCAAGCGCCCGCGCTGCTCCAAATCCGCGCGCAAGGTGCGGGGCGAATAATTCTGCCAGTCGAACGGCCCGGTCGTCGTGTTTGCCGCACCGACCGGATCGGCCAGCTCCATCACGTAGTAGAAGAATCCCGCGCCGACGTTTCGGCCGACATGCAGGATGCGCAACTGCGACGGATGCCGATGGGAGATACTTTCAAATTGTTGGATGCCGAGGAACTCGCGCTCGAACGGGCGGTCGGAATCGAAGCGCTCCCGTTGCACCACCTTGACCGCACGCCATTGCCCGGTGATGGAGCGGGCCAGCCACACGTCGCCATAGCTGCCACGCCCGATCCGGCGCAACAGCTCGTAGTCAGGAACCACCGGAGGCAACGGCGTCACGGCGAAACTCTCGCAGAATCCGCCCGCGCCCGGCAAGAAAGGAGGTCAGTGCTCCACGACGGCTGGGACGCGGGCGAAAAGATTCCGCCACAGGCCGGGAAACGGATAGAGCAGGATCGACTTCAAGATCAGGTTCCGAACTTCACCACGAGTGACTTTGATTCGCCTCGTTCCATCGAGGACGTTTGTGGTCCGAAGGCGTTCCAGAGTACGGACGCCGATCAAGATCGGCCACGCGCAGGCGAGCCGAACCCGGATGCAAGAGGACGGCAGCCGGTTTGTGTAATCCCAACCGGCGGCGAGATGCTCGTGGGCAATGGCAAGGTAGTGATTGTAGAGCGGACGGAGGCGCAGTTCGCTGCGATGATCCAGCAAATCTTCCGGCCTCAATCCGAGGGCAGCGAGCTTCTCGGCGGGCAGGTAGCAACGGCCTTGTCGCAAATCCTTGGGCAAGTCCCGGAGGATGTTCACCAACTGCAATCCTTTGCCAAAGCGCACGCCATCGCGCAGGAGCGCAGCATCATCGAGCGATGCTTCGGGGAAGAGATGAGCCCGACAGATCTTGGTCCAGAATTCACCGACGCAGCCCGCAACGCGATAGGTGTAATCATCCAGATCGGGGTCAGTCAACGATATCGCAATATGATTAGCTGTCGCGCCTCCGAATCGTTCCAAGTCCAATTGCTGCCCGCTGGTTATCGTGGTCAGCACCTCGCGAATCAAAGTCTGGTCCGCCGTGGAGAATCCTCCCAGCACGGTGATGGCTTCTTCGATTCGCCCGAGCAGAACTTTCTCCGCTGGTTCGCCTTGGTTCAACGAGAGTTCACCGAAGTCGAGAGCCTCTTCGCGCTGGCCGATGATGCGGTCGCGCAACGATTGAAGCGCGCTGAGACGTCGTTCCACCGAGACCAACTCCGTGTCGGCGATGGTATCCGTCGCTCGCGCGAGCAGGTAAGCGAGGCCGATTTGCGGACGCACGGCGCTCGGTAGAACGCGAAGCGTCGTGTAGAACGAACGCGAGACCTGTTTCAGCAGGTCCGTCAGCAAGTTCGCCGTATCCGGTGTCATCGGCGGAAAGAGAATCACGAGTCGCCCGGTCTTGTCAGGCGAGTTCGCATCACGGGACGCAATTCTCTGCGCCTTCAACCCATCAACTCAGCCAATCCTCAGGGAAACTTCTAGGCTTCGCCGGTGGCTTGGTTTAGAAAGCACACCAATACGTCCGCCCTGTTCGCCGATGAAAAAAGTCCTGTCTATCTTGGTCTGGCTGGGAGTCATCCTGCTGGGCGCGTTTGCCTATGCCACACTCGCCGTTCGGCGTGGTGAAGGGGTTAACTCAGCCTACATCCTCATCGCCGCCGTCTGCACCTACGCCATCGGCTACCGGTTTTACTCGAAGTGGATCGCGGCTCGCGTCCTCGCGCTCAACGACCGCCGTGCGACGCCGTGCGAGGTTCACGAGGACGGACGCGACTACGTGAAGACGAACAAATGGATCGTGTTCGGCCATCATTTCGCGGCGATTAGCGGCCCGGGGCCGCTGGTGGGACCGGTCCTCGCGGCGCAGTTCGGTTATCTGCCGGGAACATTGTGGATCTTGATCGGTGTCGTGCTTGGCGGCGCGGTGCAGGATTTCGTCATCCTCTTCGCCTCCATGCGGCGTGACGGCAAATCCCTCGCGCAAATGGTCCGGGAAGAGCTCAATCGCGGAGCCGGCATCATCGGCGTCATCGCCATCCTCTCGATCATGATCATCCTGCTCGCCGTGCTGGCGTTGGTGGTCGTAAACGCGCTGGCGGAATCCCCGTGGGGCGTGTTCACCGTCGGCGCGACGATTCCCATCGCGATGCTCATGGGCGGTTATCTGCGCTGGCTGCGCGTGGGCAAAGTCATGGAAGCGTCGTTCATCGGCGTGGGGCTTCTGCTCCTCGCGGTCGTGGGCGGACAATGGGTTTCCGACAACGCCACTCTCAGGGAAATCTTCCACCTCAACGCGCCCGCGCTCGCCTGGTCCGTGATCATCTACGCCTTCGCCGCGAGCGTGCTGCCGGTGTGGCTGCTGCTGGCGCCGCGGGATTACCTGAGCACGTTCATGAAGCTCGGGACGATCTTCCTGCTCGCGCTCGGCGTGGTGCTGGTGCTGCCGGAGTTGAAGATGCCGGCCCTCACGAAGTTCATCGATGGCTCGGGGCCGGTGGTTCCGGGCAAGCTGTTTCCGTTCTGCTTTATCACGATTGCCTGCGGTGCCATCAGCGGGTTTCACACTCTGATCAGCAGCGGCATCACGCCGAAGATCATGACGCGCGAAAGCTATGCGCGACCCATCGGCTATGGTGCGATGTGCCTCGAAAGCCTCGTGGCCATCATGGCGATGATCGCCGCCTGCACGTTGGAACCGGGCGTCTATCTCGCGATGAACATCAAGGTCGCCGGACCCGACGCGGCAGCCATCGCCACGGCGACGGTTGCGAAGGTGAACGCTTACGGTCCTGAGTTCGCCTTGAGCGCCGATCGCATGAGCGAACTGGCGCGCGAGGTGAAGGAGGAGTCTCTCTACGGCCGCACCGGCGGCGCAGCAACGCTGGCCGTGGGCATGGCGAATTTGTTTTCGCGCGTGGTCGGCGAACGCTGGCTGGGCATCTGGTATCACTTCGCGCTGATGTTCGAGGCACTGTTCATTCTCACCACGCTCGATGCTGGCACACGCGTCGGACGCTACCTTCTGCAAGATGCGCTCGGCCATCTCTGGAAACCGCTGGGCGATGTGAAAAGCCTTCCCGCCAATCTCATGGCGAGCCTGCTCGTCGTCGGGCTCTGGGGATATTTTCTCATCGCGGCGGTTTACGATCCCGACGGCGGCATCAAGGCGCTCTGGCCGATCTTCGGCATCGCGAACCAGCTTCTCGCCGCCACCGCCCTTTGCCTCGCCACCACGGTGCTGTTGAAGATGGCGCTCGCGGGTAGCAACAAGAACGACGCGGCCAGCAAGTCCTCGTCGCCCGCCATCGCGCTGGTGACGCTGGTGCCCTTGCTGTGGCTGCTGGCAGTGACCGGGACGGCGTCCGTTCAGAAGATCTGGCACAGCGATCCGCGGATCGGCTTCCTCGCGCAGGCCAAGGCGATGTCCACGAAACTGGACTTACTCAAGGGCCAGACCGCATCAATGACGGCGGCGGCGTTGCCTGCGCATCAAAAACAAATCTCACAAGCCACGAAGCAATACGGCAACGCGATGCTGGACGCTGGCGTCACAGGATTCTTCCTCACGCTGGTCGTCGCCATTTTCCTGATCAGCGTGCGCGAATGGATTCTCCTGCTCGCACGAAAGAAGGTGGCTGAACTGCGCGAGACCCCGCCGACGTGGCTCCCGGCTTACGCTGCCGCAGAAGTAAGCACGCTGAAGGTGTTCAGCTTGTTCGCGCTCGTGTTCGGACTCGCCAAGGAGCTCAGCGGCGAAGCGGCGCTGAAACGCGCCGAGATGTCTGCGGCGAATTGCGACTGCGCGGTCGGAATCAATCTGCTGGGCGAAGAGCGGGAAATT
>CAMCCU010000297.1 GCA_945872975.1 Pedosphaera parvula Ellin514 | reverse complement strand
ACGATCTGCCACAGGATAAGCCCGATGAGAATCAGTTGCCCGCGCTCCTCCTCGCCCATCAGCGTCTCCTCGACCGCCATCAGATACGCGACGACGAACGGCTGCTGCTTGGCCATGACATCGAGCAGCCGCTGGCCTTCTTCTTCGGTAGCCTCGTTGGTCCGCTTCCAGGTGCGGTCGATGATCTTGCCTGAGATTGTATTCATGAAGTTCGTCGTTGCTGAGGTTCCATTTCGCCATCGATCACTTCATCCAAGTGACACCGCGACCTCGCGGAATCAAGACTCGCGCCGGCCGGGCTTGCGGGATTTCAGAAAGCTCTTGAGCACGTCCGGGTTCTTTTCGAAGTAACCCGCCAGATCCGCCAGCGTCTCGACGGTCGCCGGGCTCAGGTGATGCTCGATTCCCTCGATGTCGCGCTGCTGCGTTTCGGCGTCAAGGCCGAGCAGGGAGAAAAATCGAGCCAATGTTTCGTGACGTTGCTGGATGCCAGCCGCAACGGCGCGCCCCATGTCGGTGAGCACCAGCCCGCGGTACTTCACGTAATTCAGAAAACCCAGTTCATCGAGCTTCTGCACCATGCTCGTCACGGACGCCTGCTTCACATTGAGCGAGCTGGCGATGTCCACGACCCGGGCATAGCCCTTCTCCTGGATCAGCTCATGGATGCGTTCGAGGTAATCCTCGGCGGTTTGGCTGGGCGCTGACTGCGGCATGTTTCGGTCAATAGACCACAAGCCTGAGCGCGCTGGCAAGTTCCGGCGCGACCGTGTCTCACGTGGCACTTGTCACTTCATCGGGAGTCGATAATCTTTGCGGCAGTCATGAGACAACGTTCAATCTCCGCTCTCGTCGTTGCCACGCTGGTGGCGCTCGCCACTCTCTCCTGCCGACAGGAAGGCAGCAGTCCCGCCCCCACCAACACCACGTCCCACGCAGTCGCCGGAACTAATCCGCAGATCTATCAGGTCAAGGGCTTGATCAACGAACTGCTGCCCGAGAAGAAGAAGGTGAAGATCGCGCATGAGGACATCCCCGGCTACATGGAGGCCATGACGATGATGCTCGATGTCCGCGATGCAAAGGAGCTCGGCGGTTTGCAGCCGGGTGACACGGTCACCTTCCGCATGTTGGTGACCGAGGATGATGGTTGGATCGATCAGCTCAAGAAGATCGATGGACCGCGCACGCCACTTCCGCCCGAGCCCAGCACCTTCCGCCGCGTGCGCGATGTGGAACCGCTCGCTGTCGGCGACACGATGGCGGACTACACCTTCACCAACACCCTGGGCCGCGCAGTCCGGATCAGTGATTTCAAGGGCCATGCTCTCGCCTTCACCTTCATCTTCACCCGATGCCCCTTCCCGACCTTCTGCCCGCGCCTCAGCAGTAGTTTTGAAACCGCCCAGCAACAGCTCAAGACCATGAGCGGTGGCCCGACGAACTGGCACATGCTCAGCATCACCATCGATCCGGACTACGACACTCCTGAACGCCTCAAGGAATACTCCGCGCGCTACCACGCCGACCCGCAGCACTGGGATTACCTGACCGCGCCGCTCATCGACATCACCGCGATCGGCGAGCAGTTCGGCCTGCAATTCTGGCGCGCCAATCCGGCTGAACCCATCAATCACAACGTCCGCAGCGTCGTCGTCGATGCCAACGGCATCATCCAATGGATCACGCCGGACACCGATTTCAAGCCCGACGTGCTTGCGGAGCAGATGGTCAAGGCGGCCCGCGTGAAGCCGGCCAAGTAAGCTCGATCGGGCTGATGCTGCGCAGCTACTTCTTCGGCTGAAGTTGCGGCACGGCGGCTGGAGGCAGATTGGTGGAGGGAGCAACTGGCGCAGGGAGGCTCAGCTTCGTGCGGATGCGCGCGGCGTATTCCGGGCGGAATCCAGCTTCTGGATCCACCGCCATGTCCCGGATGCGCAGGTAAATCCGATCCATCGGCTCCAGCTTCAATGCCTCCTGACGCTGCGAAGTCTGCGAGGTGTAGAACTGCCAGACTTGACGCGCCATTCGCAGCAGGCCATCCGCGCGGTCGTCGTTGTCGATCGCGAGGTTCATGAAATGCTGGCTGACCAATCCTTCGATGAGCGCCTTGGTTCGATTATGATTCAGGTCGCTGATGGATGAAGTCATGCGTGCCAGCGCATATTGTTCCACTGAGACGTTCTTCTCGACCGCATCCGGATACGCCCCCTTCAAAACCTTCATCCACCGGTCCGCCTCGGCGAGCCGGTTATGCGTGTAGAGCAGGTAAACGGCTTCCTTCAGGAAATTCCTGTGCGCCTTCTCGATGACGATCTTCTTCTCCGTCTCCTCCGCGAGCATTCGCGCATAACCGTCCTGCGCCAGCCCGATTTTACCAAGGTCAGGCCCGAAGGTAAATGTGCCGTCGGGGTTTTCGGCGACGATCCGCCCGCGCATGACGTTCATGTGCAGACTTTGGTAAATCACGCGCCGGAGCGTAATGAGATCCTTCTTGTCAGATTTCTCCAGACCCACCATCGCCCAGTAAATAGCGCTCGCCTCCGGCAGCCTCCACTCCATCGGGCCGTAAAGCTCGTCCGCCTTCTTCATGATGACGGGATCCATCTTCAGCTTCTCGCGCAGGAGCTCGACGCGTTGGCGCGCCTCCAGAGTTTGTGGATTGAGCAGCTCGTCGTAGTTCGGCCGGCCGCTCCCGAGCACGCGCGTGATTTCCTTCGCCCACTCGTATTTGTAAACCACATGCGCGTCATCAAGGTTCTGCCCCATCTTGTGCTGGAAGAACCAGGCGAGCTCGCGGTAAAGCAGCGCCTCCTTGGGATTGTAGCGGATGCCTTGATCGCGCAGCAGCTCGATGCCTTGCTGGACCCAGCGCCAGCGGTCGTAGGGATCGCGGAACTTGACCGAGATGTTGTAAGCCATGTTCCAGGCCTGCACGAGCCAGACCTGGACAAAGGTCGGCTCCAGCTTGGTAATCCAATCGGAGAGCTGCACCTGCTCGAAATACTTGTCCTCCATCTGGAGATCATTCGCGCGAACCCACAGCGCGTTCGCGATCAAGCCGCGAAAACCGCCCAGAGCCACCGTCGTGAACGCCAGCACCGGCGGCGCGTTCTCCAGCGGCGCCACGCGCGTCAAACCTAACTCCGTACGCTGGCGATTGAGCCGTTGCTGGAGAAAGCCCGCCGCGACCAGCAGGATGGCCGCTGTCGCGATCAGGATCAGTTTGAAAGGTTTGCCGTGCATGTCAGGTGCTGCCTTGGGCGGTCGCCAGTTCGCGGCGGGTGAAGAAAAGAATGCCAAGCCCGCCGATGATTCCGCCAAGCAGCAAAACAATCTGCGCGAAGGCGTAACCGAGCTGGCCCCAGGTGATGCTGCGGCCCGTGCTCAAGGCATCGACCGGCTCAAACGCTTGAACCAGGTTCACCACGGAGAGGATCGCCTTGAACATCGGGATGATGACCATGTCCATGGCCGATCCGCCGGTGGGGACGCCCTCGTGATCCGCGCCCGCGATGGTGCCTTCCTGCACCACACTGGAAAGCGTCCCGCTCGACAGCGCGACGACCAGCAGGCTGATCGAACAGAACGCCGCGACCGGGAACGACAGCAGGCTGGCGGACGCAAGCCCGAGCGTGGCCAGCAACGCCAGCCAGCACCAGATGATCCCCAGCCCGCGGAAATAGTTCAGACCGAAGCTGCCTTCGCGATAGAGCACTTCGAGCCCTTCATCGAGGGGGAAGATCAAGGTCGAATCGTTCCGGTTCACGAAGTTGATCACCAGCCGTCCCTGTTCATCGAGCAATTTGCCGCCGCCATCGATTCGGATTTCGTGAAATGTATTCGCGGCCAGGCTCTGCGGATAGCTCTGCCCTATCGGGCTGTTGAAAGGCCCGATGGTCCAGAGCCCGAGATACTGTCCCGTAAGGTTGGTTTGCGCGGCGAAGAACTTGATGCGCAGAAAGAGCGGATCGTTGCCGATCAAATGTCGTTTCAATCCGAAGTCGATCACCCATTCACGGCGGTGATCCGGTCCGACCACTTGTTGAAACGCACGCACGCGCTCGCGCATCTGCGCGGTCGCCTCCGCGAGCTGTTCCGGTGCGAGCGAATTCCGGTTGGGCACCTTGCTCATCTGCACCGTTACCTCGGCCTCAATGTCCGGCGGCGGCTCCTTCATGCCGGCGCGCGCGACGAAAATCTCGTTCCGCAGGATGCCAAGCTGCGCCGCAATGTAGGCCGCACGCTTGTCGTCCTTGCGTTCGATCGCGGCGGCGAGCGTCTTCTCCATCTTCGCCATTCGCCACTGGAGCAGTCCGTAAACCGCACCGCCGGAAACCACCAGCAAGCTCGCGTTCAACAACAGGATGCCCAGCCATTTGCCGAGCCAGATTTGCCAGCGCGCGATCGGCTTTACCGCGACCATTTGCATGGAGCAATCCTCGATGTCCCGCGCCAGCGTGCCGCACGCCAGCCAAAGCGTGGAGAACCCAAGCAGCCCGGTGATCACGCTCAAAGTGTAGGTGAGCATGATCTGGATGAACCCGCGCGCCGTGCCGTCGTCCTTGATCAGCAGCGGCAGGAGAATCACCGAGCACAGGAGCAATCCGGACAGCACCCAGAACAGGCGGAAGCGAAAGGCGGCTTTCCACGTCAAAGCTACGATGGCGAGAATACGTTGCATCAGGTCGAAATCGATTCAGGGCTGAAAGCCCGCAATGTGATAGCCCAGGGCACAGCCCTGGGTATTTGATTCAAAAGATTTTCCAGCCCTGAAAGGGCGGAACATTCTTCTTCCGTTAGCGAGGGCTGATGTAAGCTCGGATTTCATTTCTGGTTCACTTCGGCTTGTTCAACAGCGAGGAGAGCTTCTCGTTCGCTTTCCCCAAATCAACGGGCTTCGTCTCCGGCACGGGGGAAGGTTGCAATGGAGCGCTGGCCTCCGACCCGGCGCGTTCGGGCTTCGCCAGCGATTCGAGCTTCGCCTGATTCACCGTGGGAGCAGACGCTGCGACGGGCTGCTCGGCTGGCTTCGCCGTCGCTGGCGCGGTGAGACGTTCGAGAACCTTGTCCGTCGCTGGCTTTGCGCTCGCACCCGCTTGCAGATACGCGGCGACCTTGCCGCCGGATTGCGCGCCGGACGTTTCGGCGGCGGCCTGCTTCGCCTTCGCGACCACGTCCAGGAAGTAGCTCTCCAGATTCTGCGTCGGGTTATCGATGCGGATCTTGTCCTCGGCCACGTCGTGGCGAATCAGCTCCATGACTTTCTGAGTCGTCTCGCGCGACAGCGGCGGCGTGGTGATGCGCATCGCGTCGCGGTTCGCCAGCAAGTCCTTCAGCTCGCCCATCGCCTGAATCTTCCCGCCATAGTAAATCACCACGCGGTCGCACACATCCTCCACGTCGGAGAGCAGATGGCTGCTGAGGATCACCGTCTTGCCGCGACGCGCCAGAGCGAGAATCAAATCCTTCACCTCGCGGCAGCCAATCGGGTCGAGACCCGCCGTCGGCTCGTCGAGGATGACGAGGTCGGGATCGTTGATGAGCGCCTGCGCCAGGCCGATGCGGCGCTGCATGCCCTTCGAGAATTCGCCGACCGACCGCGTCCGCGTCTGAGTGAGGCCGACCATGTCGAGCAACTGTTCGCTGCGCTGGCGGCGCTCGTCGTTCGTGAGATGGAAGAGGTTGCCGAAGAAGTCGAGCGTCTCGTGCGAGTTGAGGTAGCGGTAGAGATACGATTCCTCCGGCAGATAACCGATGCGCGCCTTGGTGGCGACGTGCCGCGGTGATTTGCCGAAGACCTCGATGTGGCCCTTGGTCGGATAGAGCAAGCCGAGCAGCATCTTTACCGTGGTGGATTTGCCGGAGCCGTTGGGCCCGAGCAATCCGAACACCTCGCCCTTGCGCACCTCAAAATCAACGCCATCCACCGCGCGCGCCTTGGGCCGACCCCAGAAATCCTTGAAGACCTTCGTCAGTCCGCGCACGGCGATGACGACCTCGGAATTTCCGAGGGTCGCCTGCCGATTGCCGGAAAGGTTCAATGCCGGGTTGGCTTCTATCACGCTCATGGGTTGACGCTAACTGTGGGTGAGACGAGTGACAAGCCGGAGCATTCCCTGCCGTGTGATTCTTGAGGGCCGAACGGTTGGATGGAAGTCGCCAGCCCCGCCGCCCTACGCCATCTCCATACCGCGCATCGTGCCGGTGGCGGAGGCAAACTTGTCCGTCTCCAGGCCCATGCGTTGCAGCATCGAGACGAAGAGGTTCGGCAGCGGATAATTGTGCTGCCTGTCGAAGGCGAGATGCTGCCCGTGCTTGAAACCGCCGCCCGCAAAAATCGTCGGCATGTTCGTGGTGACGTGCGTGTTCGCGTTGCCGAGGTTCGAGCCGTAGAGAATCATCGTGCGGTCCAGCAAGGTGTCGCCGCCCTCCTTCACCGCCTGCAATCCGCTGAACAGTTCCGCCAGCAGCTTCATGTGCCACTCGTCGATGTTCTTCAACTGCGCGAGCTTCTCCTTGGATTTGCCGTGATGCGAAAGGTTGTGATAGCCATCGCTCGTCTTCACTTCGCCGAACTCGATGGCGGGAGAGTTCACGCTGTCGAGCATCAGGGAAATCGAGCGCGTCGAATCCGTCTCAAAGGCGAGCCTCACCATGTCATACATCAGCTTCACCTTGTCCATGTAAGCCTTCGGGCTGGCCGGATCGAGCGGCACGGGCGCGCTCACCTTCGGCTTGGGCTGGCGTTCCCATTCGCGCGACATCTGCATCCGCTGCTCGAGATCGCGGACGCTGGTGAAGTATTGGTCGAGCCGCTCACGATCGCGCGCGCCGACCGTGCGCTGCAAATCCTTCGCCTGACCCGCCACCGCGTCGAGAATGCTCTGGCCCGTCTCCAGCTTGCGCAC
>CAMCCU010000296.1 GCA_945872975.1 Pedosphaera parvula Ellin514 | reverse complement strand
CGACCGGTCTCCGCCGATGATGCCGAAGTCATAGCTCTTCTGGAGTCGCTCAAACTGCGCGGCCATCAGGCCCTGGTATTTGATGAAGCTGTCGAACATGTCCCGGGACAGGCCGAGATCCATTCCGCTCTCCCAATAGTCGAGTGTGAAATCCTTGGCGAAGTTCCGCTGCACCAAAATCTCCGGCGACACCTTCAAGTAGAACACCGCATCCGGCACCAGGGCGATTCCGTAAAGGTTCTCCAACCATTTGGCGTTCATGCCGCGAACGAGATCCCGCGCCATGAGCGTGTAGATGTAGCGATCTGCCAGCACGATGAAACCCGCCTTGAGCGCCGGGAGAATCGAGTTCTCCAACTGGTCCGCGAAGTCGGTCGCGTAAAAGAGGCTGAGCGTGGTGCGGCTGAGAATGTTTCCCTTCTGCGCCTGATCCAGCTCCTCGCTGACCAGGGTAGATCGCTTCAATCCCACCTGAACTGTGGCGTGCCCGGCGCCTTCCAGCCAGCGCATGAGCCTCTCAATCTGCGTCGAACGACCGGAGCCATCCGCGCCTTCCACCACAATCAGGCGGCCGGCCAGGCGCTTCAGGTCAACATTGGGAAGCCCGTGCCCGTAAAACCGGCGCGCGGTCCGCTGCGGGATGACAATGGGAGTGCTCACCGAACGACGCGTGAGGGCTTTGTGGCGTTTTTCCATCATCAGAATTAGTTGGTGCGAGGCACCGGCTTCGTCGAGCGACTCGCCCGCTCGAACGCGTTCGATTCCGCATGGCTGGCTTCCGAGACAAACGCTGAAAGGTCGATCTTCGCCGCGATCAATTCCCGCACGATGCTCTGCTGCGCCTCAATCGGCTGATTGGCGTCCATCAGCAGGAAATTGAACTCCGTGCTCATCGCCAGGTATTGCTCCAGGATTCGCCCCTGGAAGATTCGGAAGCTGTCGTAAGGATCGTTCGACAAGTGCAAATCCATCCCAGCCTCAAAATATTTCAACTGCGGCCGGCCATCGAGAATGCGGTTGAGCGAGACTTCAAGGTCCGCTTTGAAGAAGAAAGTAAGGTCGGGCAGCGCCGCGAAATTGTAGATGCCGCGCACCCATTCAGGCGGGCAACCCCTGACCGTATCCCGCGCGAACGCCGTGAAGATATAGCGGTCGCACAGCACGAGATAGCCGGCGCGCAGCAGCGGCACGAGCTGCCTCTCATAACGGTCTGCAAAGTCCGTGGCGTGGATGAGACTGAAGGTCGAGGGGCTGAGGAGCTCGCGTTTCTTTCCCTTGCTGGTGGCGGACTTGACCAGGTCCGAGGAGTTCCATTCGCTAAAGAAAACCTTCAAGCCCTGGAGCTCCAGCCAGCGCTTAAAAAGGTAGATCTGCGTGGACTTGCCGGAGCCATCCAAGCCTTCTACCGCGATCAATCGACCGGGGAAACCGAGTTCAGCAAACGTCTTCGTCATCTCTGCGAGGAAACTAAGGAATACCAACCGGAAGACAATGAATTTGTGGCTGCAGTTCGTGCAAAACCTCTCCACACGACCGCGTCGCGACACCGCCATCGATCAATGCCCGACAGTGTCCGGTCTGGCGACCTTCAGCGCCTTGAGTTTCTCCAACAACAACTGCGCACGCCGCCCATTCGTCGCCTCGCCGAAGTCCGCCTCCCGCAGCGCAGCCGTCGCGGTGGCTGTCGTGCCTTCCAACGCAGCGACGAGCGTCTCCAGCTCGGAGGCCCCGAGCGACATCGCCACCTTTTCCTCCTGCTCGATCCGCGCCGCCTTGCGCGCGAACTCCAGAAATACCGCGCACGGTTCAAGACATGGAATCACGCTGGTTGACTCCACTGAATCCCCGTCCAATCCCGCGACGGTCCAGAGCCGCTGCTTCAGGCAGAACTTGGAATCGCAGCAACCTTTGATCACCGCAGCCGCCTGAGCGTCGTCCAGCATCGCCGTGATTCGATACATCCCCGTCTGCCGCGCTGTGAACTCCCGATAATGAGTGACGGGCGGATTCGCACCGGCGACCGCGTGCCCATCCGCCAGCGCTCCGGGATAAAGATGATTCAACGCAGTCTCCAGCTCGTCGTCATGAGCAGCAACCGCCCTCCAGCCCCGTCGCAACGTCGGCGCGGATTTCAAGGGACGATAGGCTCCTGTCTCCGTCGTTTGAACAAGCGCACGCAACTCTTCGATCCGGAGCAATCGCAACTCATCTGACGAAAGCCCGGCATCGTCGCGATGCCGCAGCTCAAAGCCGTTCCCGGCGCGACGAATGATCGCCTGCGCCACGACACATTCCTCGCGCATCCGGGCGAGGAAAGAACTGAGTGCTGGGCTGGGCGTATCTGTCATGGGCATGGAAGCTAGGAGGCGATCACGGAGAAGCAAATGATTTTAGTTGTCGCGCCCCCCACGCGCAGGGCATTACCGCCAGATGCAATATTTGTTCGCGGCATTGATCGGATTGGCGGGAGGCGTGAGCAGCGGCTTGTTTGGCGTCGGCGGCGGAATCGTGATGGTCCCGGCGATGGTTTATCTCATGCACACAAACATCAAGACCGCGATCGGCACCTCGCTCGTGGTCATCATCCCCACCGCCCTCACCGGCGCCTTCAAGCATCAACAGCTCGGGAACATCGACTGGAAGGTTGCCGCGTCGCTAATCCCGATGGCCATCATCGGCGGATTCATCGGCGCGGCGCTGACGAAGCATGTGCCTGCGGACACGCTGAAGAAATTGTTCGGCGGATTCATCATCCTCGCGGGCTGCCGGCTCCTCTTGTTCAAGTAAACCCAAATCCGGCAGTTGAAATTGGAGACGGAGTTGTTAACCACGGATGGACACGGATAAACACGGATGCTTTCAAAATTTACCGTTCACCCATCTGGTGGAGATGTGTCGCAGCGCAACGTCCTCTCATCTGTGTTCATCCGTGTCCATCCGTGGTTGAACTGCTTTTTTCAGGGTAAGCTCCCTCGCCTCAAGCTTCCCCGCGAAGCTTGGCCTCGGCCAGCTGGATGAGATCGTTGTTTGCCAGGGCGGTTGGTTGCAATCTCAGCGCAGTCCGGGCGGCTCGCAGCGCGATCTCCCACTTCTCCAACTGCGCGGCGCACAGCGCCATGCCGTTCCACGCTCCGAAGTGATGCGGCTTCAGGCGCACCACCACCTCACAAAGTCGCAGGCTATACCGCGCATTGCCCATGAGGTAAAAAACTGTGGCCTGCTTGTTGTGCGCCTCGGCCCAGTCCGGATATTTCACCGCCAGCTTTCCGAAGATCGCCAGCGCATCCTCCCACTCGCGACCGTTCATGCACCGGATGCCTTTGTCGATCTCGCGCCGGGCGATCGGCCCCTCCTCGTTCAACCAACACTCCCAAAGCCCGGTCGTCGCGAGCTGTGCGGCGAAGAGATTCTCTGATGAGAGACATTCGACCAGCGTTTCCTCCGCTCCCAATTCCACGAGGCGAAGCAATGCCGCCTGACGTTCCATCGGAAGCCCCTCGCCCAACAATCGCTTGAGCCGGGCCAGTTCCGACTTCGAATCGTCACCGCCCGGCGCGGGCACCACGTCATCATTCAGGCGCAAAGCCATGCTGAACCCTACTCACTTCACCAACACCTGTCGCCACAAACTCGTCTCATGTCAGGGGCCGACACATCTCCTGCCCATGCGAGGTGGAGCTGGCCGCGCTGCGGCCAGCAGCGCCGCGCAGAGCGGCGCAATTGCGTGCCGACACCGGGCCCGGCTCCATCGTTCCTTCCGCCCGCTCTGCGCGGGCGGGGCTGCCGCAGCGCGGCAGCCTCCACCTTGCCAATGGTCACATGCGCCGATCCTGCCACAAACCCACATCATGGCGTCCATAACTTCGGTCCGCCCGTCGCGTCAATTTGCGACGCAGTGCGACGCGCCTTCAGCGTCACGAATGGCGGCACGAAAGCACTGCGATGCTTGAAGGTTCCGGGCTCCGCCAGAGGATCGCCGTGTCGCGGTTCCACCAGATCCTCGATGACGAACCCGCTCCGGCAAAGTCCTCCGATCAACTCCTGCCAGCGATGCAGAAACTCAATCGTGCCCGCCTCGCGATGCTGGCTACCCTCCATCACCGGCGGCAATGGACCGGTGCGATAGTAAGGTTCGCTCAGCGTATATCCGCGAGCCGATGGCAAGACTTCGGCCTGCAACGTTGCGGGCTGTTTATGCTGGCTGATGTAGAGCCCGCCCGCTGCCGTGACCCTGGCAACCTGCCGGTAAACAGCGACGATGTCCGGGACGTAACAGGTGCTGACCGGCTGAATCACCACATCAAATCCCGCCGCCGGGAACATCGATAAATCCTCCATGGAAGACTCCACGACACGAACCGCCAGCCCGCGCTCCTTCGCCATCCGTCGATCCTGCTCCAGCATCGCCCGGCTCAGATCCACCACAGTGACGCTCGCTCCCGCCGTCGCGAACAACACACTGTGTTTCCCCCCGCCGGCCGCGAGACAAAGAATCCGTTTGCCGCGCACACTGCCCTCCAGCCAGCCGCAGTCATCCATGACCGCGAGCGGATCGCGAAAATCCGACTCGCGAGCGGTTTCGGTATGGGATTGGCCGCGCCGGACCCGTTCATCCCAGGCGCGTCGATTCTGTTCAAGCACGTGACTCACCCACCTCTTGTAATGAGTGAGCGAACGAATGAAAAGAAAAGCCCGGTGTGCGCCGACGCGAGGAGGCTCAAATCAGGAACGCGGATTTGAAATGAGCCTCGTCACCTGAGCGCAGCTACTTGGTGGAATTGACCACCGGCTGCGTCCACGCTACCTCGGTTTCGTTCGTGCCGAAGGCGTTGAGTTTCGGCTTGGTCGAAGTCACCTTCGCTCGAACGTAGAGCTCATCACCCGCCATCTTGTAGCTGGCGCGCGGACCATCCGCGACCGCGAGCACCGCGCCGATCTGTTCCGTGTAAAGCCGGGTGACCGCATAGATGCTATTCGTCGCGCGCGTTCCCGGACGGCTCGTCGGATCGAAGCCTTTTAACGTGCCGATGAACTCTGTCCTGTAGCTCACGCCCGGCTCCGTCTCGATTTCGACGGCAAGTTCGCGTTCGGTTCGACGCACATCCTTCAATCGCACTCCGGATGTCGCGTAAAAATCCCCTGCCTCCATCGCCGTAATCAGCGATGCGGCATCGAGCCGCGACGAGCGCACCATCACCCAGCCGCGGCCCGGGTTGCTGTTCGTCCGCGCATAATTGTGGTAGTGATGCGAATCGTCCACCGCCAGGCCGAAGAGCAAACCGAGCTTCAACTGCGAGAGCCGGAACGCGAGCGAGATGTCCCACATGCGCTCCATGCTGGCGTGATGTTCGTCGCCCTCGTTGTGGACGGACGGATGCCCGTTATACACCTCGAAGAATGTTTCACCGCGCACCTGCATCAACTCCTCCGCCGTGATCGCCCAGCCGAAGTTCGGATGATTGATGTGCGGCAGAATCGGCTGCCCGGTGTGCCGACTCTGCTCGCGGATGGCGTCCAGATTGCGCTGGATGACATCGACGACATTCGAGCCGTTCTGCGGCTTGAGCTCATCCCGCAGATTGGAGGCATTGATGTGAATCGGCTGAAGTTTGTAGCGGGCCGTGATCTCTTCAGCGGGGATAACCAGGAAGCGCCCACGCTCGTTGAAGAGCTTATCAAACTCATCCAGTCTCTTCAGGCGTGCCATGGTGACCGTCTGAAGCGGACGGAGCTCAACCCACTTCTCGCCGAAACGCTGGAGATATTTCTCGAAGGCAATCTTGCGCGCGCCGTTGGTCACCGTCAGCCAGCGCTGGCCAGTTTGCATGACGTTATGATCCGACAGCGCGACGAAGTGGTAGTCGTTGGTCTTGTAGTAATCGAGAATGCTCTCCGGGAAATCATCGCCATCGCTCCAGAACGAATGCGTGTGCAGGTTTCCCTTCCACCAGCGCGCCGGCTCGCTCGCGGGAGGTTGGGCGGCGTGAAGCAATGCGGTCGGCAGAGAGCCGAGGAGGAGGAGAATGACCAAGGCCCAATGGCCAATGGTGGGCGAGCTAGAACGGAGAGGCTTGATCATTGGGCATTGCGTCATTTGCAAACGATGACTTCCACCTTCACCCTTCCATCGCTTTCGGCGGGCCGAGGATGATGCCGGCGATGATCGCGGCGCGTTGCGACTGGCGATTGCGCACGAGCGCCACTGCCTGGCGAATCTCGGGTGAAGCCTGTCTCTTGATCTCCAGAATCTTGTGCTCCGTCACGCGCACGTCCACGCCGTGCATGTGATCCGACACGCGCTGCTCCAACTGGCTCGCACGGAGGAAGGCTTTGGCGGAATGCTCCAGGGATGGCATCTGCACCGGGAGACCAGTCTCCATCTCGCCACCCAAATCCATGACAGGCTCCAAGCGCGGTGCGACTTGGGGACGAGAAGCAATCGCTCTCGGCAACGGCGGCGGCGCCTGTTGAACCACGACCGGCGGAGCGGATCGACCGGGTTCTTCACCTTGCAGGAGACGGCGAAGTTCCTCCTCCCAGTTCGCAGCTTGGGACGGCGGCGCGCTGGCCGGGCGATTCTGCGGCGGAACTGTGGGTGGACGACGCGGCGGGGCGGTCGGCCAAGGCACGGCATCTTCGTCGCCCTCGCCATTCCGCTTCTTCCACCAACTGTGGACCATCGAGATGACCACGATGGCGAGGATAATAAATACTTTTTCCATAACTCGTCAGGCTTCGACAACTACGCTGCACCAAAGGATCACAATATCCCTTCGTCATCAGCCACCTGCCAGCCGATGCTCTTAAAAACGGTAGCGACGCTCTGAACGACCGACTCGTCATCCTCCGTCACGAAGCGAAAATTAGCTCCAGTCACGATATCGTCCTTGATGGTCACATCTAATGACGACTCGATCCCCTCAATTACCAACCAGTGGCCAAACTCGTCCGG
>CAMCCU010000295.1 GCA_945872975.1 Pedosphaera parvula Ellin514 | reverse complement strand
GAAAAGGGGTCAGTTCTCACAATCGACAATCATCTGGATTCGGCCGTCAGGTGTGACACGTAGCTCGCACTGCCCATGCTCAACCGGGCCGCGATCCATTGCCGCGTCATCGGGGTGTGCTGGCGGACGAGCCGCGCCAATTCTGCCTTGCCTGCGTCTCCCTTCGGCCGGGCTTGTAAGTCTGTTTCACCCCAACGTTTGCCGGAAAGCCATTCCTGCACCATGCGCTCCGCCAATTGTTCGTCCGTCTCTTTTCGCTCCCGCGCCTGCTCGTGTTTCTGGCCGCGCCGCCCAAGCCGCTCGGAGAGGCGTTGCGAAAAATCCTCCGCGCCCAGCCGCCAGCCACGCCGAAACGCCGCCCAAGCCGCAGGCTCCCCGTTCTCTTGGCGCCGATCCTCCATGCGCTCCTGAAAATGAATCCGCCCCCCGGCCACATCTTCCTGTAGGCCATGCTCGCCCAGCAAACGGTCCACACGCAGCCAGGCCGGACGTCGTGCCGGCCGAAGGTAGAGCGGATAGCTGCTCCATTCATAGGCCGAGAGCGGCTGGCCGGGCGACACCAGTCCGGCACGCACCGGATTCAAATGCACATAGTCACAGGCAGTGCGCAGGTAGCCGCCGCCACGCTCGTCGATGATGAGCGACTTGTAGCGCCCGCTGAACAGATGGCCGAAGAGTTTATGCCGACGATTGAAGCGACCAGTATAAGTCCCGAGGAACCATTTCATGCCCGCGACGAGATTGGCCTGCGGCGTCTCAGCGACGAGATGGAAATGATTTTCCATGAGACAAAAGGCGTGGAGTTGCCAGCCGGTTTTTTCGCAGGCTTCGCCCAGTGTGTGGAGGAAGGTGCGGCGATCCTGATCGTCCTTGAAGATGGGTTCGCGCCGGTCACCGCGATTCATGAGGTGATACATGGCACCAGGAAATTGAATACGCAACGGGCGGGGCACGGATCGAGATCACCAAAGCCAACCACCATTGTCAATTGTTAGAACTGACCCCTTTGTGAACCGCTCACGCTGTTTATCGACAGGAATTCCGGCGGGCGGATATTTCGGGATTTGCTCACGGCGCAGGGGTTGAGGGTTGTGCTGCACGATGACGAGTTTCCCCAGACAGCGGCGGACGAGGATTGGCTGGTTGCGGTGGGACAGAAAGGATGGGTCATCATTTCAGGCGACAACGCGACAACCAAGAGCCCCCTGTTCCTGCAACGATTGGTTGGATCCCGTGCGCACGTATTCATTCTTCTCGGACTGAACGGCCAGACCGGAGAAGGCAAGGCAGGTTGTATTCTTGAACATTATCCTCGCATCGCTGCTCTCGTGGGAAGCAACAAGCCTCCGGCGATGTGGCGCATCGGCAAAGACGGAACTGCCCGTGGGGTTGAGTTTGAATCTATCCTTCAGAGGATGCGTAAAAACCGCAGGCTGTAAGTCAGCGTCAGGAGGCTCTGAACTCTACGGTCTGACCCCGGAGGAAATCGCATTGGTGGAGGGCGGACAATGAACCACGTTCCCGTCTTGGGGCTGAAGGTCCCGGATGTGACAGCCTGGGCTGGAGCGAGTCCAACGAGCGCAGGCCCAGGTATGCGGGTTGTTGATTTCATCGGAGGCCTGAAAGGCCGGAACAATCTTCCCATCGCACCTCATGTCCCGCCCCTTCAGGGCGGAGAGGTTTCGTGTGCGGACGTTTTCCTGGGGCTTCACCCCAGGCTTTCACATCGCGGGCTTTCAGCCCTGACCAAGCTGCGCGTGTCGCAGACCCGCGCTCCCGAATCCCGTTGGGGTAATGCACGCCCCCATGAATCCACCTTGTCGCAAATCACCATTGCCACCGGAACGATGCGGGCCCACCGGGCTTCCCGCGTCCTCGTGCTGATGCTCGCGCAGCGTCCGAAAAGTAGAATTCGTATCGGGTTTAACCTTGCCCCAGCCTGTGGGAAAACATACGATGCGCAGCATAGTGAAAACCCATATTCCCAACCATCGCCGAGGGTCTTCGCGGTTTCTTGCCTTGTTTCTCCTCGCTCTTCTTCCACCCGGTCTGGCGCTCGGAGGTGAACCATTGCCGGTCTGCGTAGTGCCTTCCGTTTCCGCCGGCGGCCTGACCCTGCTGTTGGATCCCGTGGAACATACTCCCGTCGCGCTTCTCTTTGACCCGGATAATCGGCTGCCAATGAACCGATGGCCCGTGGTGCTTCAAACGGTGTGGGACAATCCGGACGCAACCGGACTGCCCCGCCTGCGACTGGCGGATGCTTTGCCGGAGTTCTGGGCGGAACCGGCGGTTTGGAGCCCGTTCCTCCGGGGGCCGGAGTCCTTCTCAGGACAGAACATAGAGGTGCGCTCCCGCGACTGGGCCGGTTTGCCCGCCACCGACCAGCGGTCTTACCGCCTCGACCCGGGCTTGAGAACAGCGCCCACTCCCACCTCGGTGGCTCCGCCGGGAGTCGGCTCGATCCGCCTGCAAATGATTCGCGGCTCATTGCAGTTGACGTGGACCGGTGGAGCGGGACGGATCTACCAGATCCATTTCACCGCCGACTTGGGCCAGCCGTTCCAGTTAATGCAGACCTTCATTGCCTCCGGCGACGGCGGGGCTCAGATCCCGCTGCCGACGACTGGCTCCAAGGGATTTTATCGTCTCTCAGAAATCGCACCCTAAACCTCAACCGCAATCATTCCATGAATCTCATCCACCGGCTCCATCTCTCAATCCTGGCTCTCACTTTGGCCTTTGCCGCTCCACTGCTGGGCCAGGGCTCCAGTGCCAACAGCTCTGTGTTCATGACCGTAACAGGTGACAAGCAGGGCCTGATCCGGGGTGAGGTCACTCAAAGAGGCCGTGAAAATCAGCACCGCCTGCTCGCTTATTCGCACGAGATCGTGAGCCCGCGAGATCCGGCCACCGGCCAGGCCACGGGCAAGCGCCAGCACCAGCCGTTCCGGATTGTCAAAGTGCTCAACCAGGGATCCCCTCCGCTCATGACGGCGATGACGACCGGCGAAAGCCTGTCCAGTGTTGTCGTTGACATCTGGACCCCTTCGACAACAACAGGGGTCGAGGTCAGACTCCTTAGCTACACGCTGACCAATGCACGCATCGTCTCCCTCCGGCCCTGGATGCCAAACCGATCCGACGCCTCCGCGCTGACCTATCCGCCTGCCGAGGAAATCGCGTTTACCTACCAGACCATCAAGGTCACCTATTGGAATGGAGGAATCGAGAGCGTCGATGAATGGAACGGGAGCGCTCCTTGAGCTTCTGCGTCCACCGCCTGCTCAAGAATGCTTGAGCCTCGTTACCTCGTCTGCTGCTCCATTGATTGGCGGCTGTCTCTTCGTCATCTGGACACCGAGGTTTGGTCACGCTCGCCCTCACCCCGGCTCTCCCCCGAGGAGAGGGGGCGCGGCCAGCGTCGTAGTTGGCGGGATGTTCCCTTCCGCGTTTGAAGCGCTGTCGAACGCGGCGAAGACGATGGATCATTCCGGTGGCTGCATCGCGCTCCCTCTCCTGGGGGAGAGGGCTGGGGGGTGAGGTTGGACCAGCGCTCATCAACCACGATGAAAAGATGCACCCGTTGTCTCTTCGTCCTCTGCCGGGCCTTTGGCCGTGCGAACAGCTTGGGCCATTGAACAGCGCGCTTCTCGTTTTCTCCTCGCTTCACTTCATTTGCTACACGGGCGTGCCGATGGTTGACCTCAAGTCCGGAGCGTCTGTGTGGGCGTGGCTGGCGGCAAGGATGCCCGTGAAACTTGAAGTGAAAGGAATGAAGTATGGCGAATTCGCCAAAGGAAACTGAAGAGCACTTGAAAACGACGGTGAGCGTGTGGCGCAGCTTGCGTCTCAATAAGAAATTCCTCGGCCTCACGGTCGATGAATTCGAGGCTGAACTCAAACCGGCGTTCGATGCGCGCGCCGCCGTGAGCGACGCAGAAGCGAAGCTGGCCGGCGCCATCAAGACGCGCGACGACGCGGATTTAGCCGGCCTCGCGCTGGCGGACCGGTTCATCAACGCCGTGAAGGCGGACGCGAATGAGGGAGCGAACAGCGAGGTGCTGGATGCCATCGGCTACGTGATCCCGAGCAAGCGCAAGAGCGGTCTGCATCGCAAGTCGAATACGGTCGCTCTCCCGAAGGCGGCCTGATTCGAGGACGGAAAGACCACTGGTTCTTCACATGACCGGATGAGAATGTTTCTCATCCGGTCTTTTTGTTGGCACAGGCTCGGATGAACCCGAACTCCGAAGCTGGAATCTCGCCGGAACGCGGGTGTCCTCACCCGCAGCGGATCGGGCAAGTCAGCATCGTCCAAAAAGTCGCAGCGCTCCTTTCTTTCGAACCCGCTGCGGGTGAGGACACCCGCGCTCCGAAGGGAAAGCCGCTTCGGCGTTCGGGATGAACCGGTCGTGGTGGGGAGTGTGACGTGGATACGTTTTCAACCTTGCTGACCCAGATGCGTGCCCTGGCTGCGGGGCGCGAGATGCAGCCTCTTTCGCGTTGTTGGTCCCAAAGTATTTTGCCGACTTTGTAATAGTCGGGAGGGGGTTTCTTCTGTAAAGGGTGAAGGCAACCAAGCCTGCCCGCAAATGCGGGACTCGTTCTGAAGCGAGGCCAGGTGATCGGTCGGCAATTAACAAATTCTGTGTGTGTTTGTCGGCCGCCTGGAAGCAACTCCTGAAAACAGGAGCAGAACGGATGTGTGGCATCCGCCTCCGGATTAAAACCCTGGGGGCGGTGCCCGTCCGCCGAGGGCAGACCGGGTTGCTCAGAGAACCAAAAAACCAACCGCATGAAAGAGTCCACGCTATGAATCCCCCAATCGCTACCCGGCGCTGTCGGCTTGTCCTGACCGCGCTCCTCCTGCTGAGTTTCTTCACGTCCACGACGATGGCGCAAGTCGTCGGAGTCCCGCTCACCATCAAGTGCCCGACCAACATCACGGTCTGGTCCTGCAATCCAGAAGTCCGCGTGCAATACCCGCCGCCGGAGGTTTCGGGCGGATGCCGAGAGTTCAACATGGTGTGCGAACCGCCATCGGGATCGGTCTTCCCGCTCGGCGTGACCATCGTCACCTGCCGCGTGATCGACAGTTGTCAGAATAGCGACACCTGCCGGTTCACGGTGACTGTGCTGCGCGATACGGAGCCGCCGGTGATCCAATGCCCGCCCAGCCGCACGGTGCAGGCGTGTCCGGATGCCGCCGGGAGCTGTGGCACGGTGGTGAACTACCCTGCGCCATTGGCCACTGATAACAGCGGCTCCGTCGCGGTGGTCTGCAATCCTCCGTCCGGCAGCTTCTTCCCATGCGGGTTGAACACTGTGACCTGCCGTGCGGAAGATCGCTGTGGCAACAAGGCCGATTGCACCTTCATCATCCGGGTGGAGCCCGGTCAGGCACCCGGCATCCAGTGCCCGGCGGACCTCACGCTGTTCACCTGCTCGAACAGCGCCGTCGTCGTTTATCCGGCGCCCGTCGTGAATCCAGCAGGGACGGCGACGGTTTGCTTTCCGCCTTCCGGAACGTCCATGACGGTGGGCAGCCACGTCGTGAATTGTTACGCCTCCAACCAGTGCGGAATCGTACGGTGTGCCTTCAAGGTGGATGTCCGCCCCGTGCCGCCGCCGACGATCTTCTGCCCGACCAATCCGATCGTTGTGACTGTTCCGTGCGGCACGAACTGCGTCCCGGTGACGTATCCCGCGCCGGTCGTTTCCAATGGCACTCTCGTTGGCTGCAATCCGCCCCAGGGCGCCTGCCTGCCGGTCGGAGTTCACACCGTCACCTGCCTGGCGACGAACGTCTGTGGCGATCGCGACATCTGCCGCTTTGAAGTTCGCGTCATCGAAGGGCAGGGGCTGCCCCCGATCATTCGTTGCCCGCAGGACATGGTCGTCGTGGCGTGCTCGAATGAATGCGCCGTTGTCACGTATCCCCGGCCCGTCGTCCTCAACGGCGGTGAAGTGAGGTGCGATCCGCCGTCGGGCTCCTGCCTGCCGCCCGGCGTCCATACCATCCGCTGCGAAGCGTCCAACGAGTGCGGAACCTCGGAATGCAAGTTCACCGTGACCGTGCTCAAGGACGATCCGCGTCCGAAGCTAACCATCAAGCGCGACGGACGTTTCGTCATCATCTGCTGGCCGAAGACCTGCGCTTGTTACAAGCTCCAGAGCACCCGCAGCCTGAACCCGCCGATCCTCTGGACCGACGTGGCGCAGACGCCGGATGACGCGTTTGATTCGTGGTGCGTGCGCCTGCCGATTGAGCAGCGCCACCGCTTCTTCCGCCTGATCAAGTGCGACCAGCAGACCGCTCCCATCTACTCCGTGCTGGAGACCGGCATCACCCGCGTTCAAGCGGCGGTGCTCGCCGAATCCCTCGGCATCCCGCAAGAGGGACTGATGTTTGGCGACGGCTCGGTGCGTTTCGTGGATCCGAAGAAGTTCCAGGCCGTGCCCACCCGGCCCATCCAAGACCAGGGCATCATTGAAGAGCTGCGCCGCAACTCGCAGGGAGAAGAGGAAGGCGAGATGGCGTTCGAGGCCTTCGACTTCCCCGCCATCCACCGCATCGTCCCGATGGACGGCGACAAGGCGGTGGATGTCTTCCAACGCGCCATCCTGCGCGCCGGCATCGGACCGAAGCCGGAAGATCCGGCGACCATCGGGCCGAAGCCTGAAGATCCGCTCGTGCGCCACACCACGCTGGAGGCTCTTGATATCGATGGCCGTCCTCTCGCCGACAATGTGAAGCTGGACACGCACGTCCTCTATCAGTTCGACCTTGGCGGCGTTCCTCTCACCGGTCCCGGCTCGAATCTTCGCGTCTCGTTCGGTCCGGACGGTGATGCCACCTCGCTCCACGTTTCCATGCGCAAGCTCCAGCTCGCGGGTGAGATTCCCATCATCTCCATCGACGAAGCCGCCCGCCGTTGCGCCGAGCGTTATCCGAACCTCGGTGGCAGCCAGCGTCCGCG
>CAMCCU010000294.1 GCA_945872975.1 Pedosphaera parvula Ellin514 | reverse complement strand
GCGCTATCACCCGCAACCACTGCCTGCGGTTCCGGATCTTCGACGATGATGGGGACAATTTCCTGCGTGATTTCCAGATCCCAGCGCACGGTGAATTCTCCGCCAGCTCCATTTCTCCCGAAGCCGTCGATCTGGACCTGGTATTTCTCTCCTCGAACGACATTGAACTGGAACGCGCTGGTGTAGAATCCGCCGAAGTCGTCGTCACCAGCCACTCGTCTGAGGTTGTTGACTTCCACTCCGCTGAAAACGTTCAGGAACACATCGAAAGCGCTGCCACGACTGTTGAAGGTGACGATGCCGGAATCGGGCGCGACCCACTGGAACCAAACCGTCTTGCCGCCGCCAGGCCGGATCGGTTCGCCCCGCTCACGGCTGGCATTGGTGCTTTCGCCCTGGAGCACACCTTTCAATCCTTCAACCGTTGGGCGGTCGGCAAACTTGTCTTCAGGTGCGCGACCCGTGGACGAGCGGACCAGCACCAACGCGCGATCCGTGGTCACCGCTTCGTCGCCGTTCCAGATGATGGCGCGATAATCACCGCCCGACTCCGGCTCCACCTTGAACAGATTCAGGAATGCGTTTGTTTCATCAGGCAGGACGGCTCCGTTCAGCGTCCACTGGTAGCGAAACGGCGGATTGCCCGACACACCGACGAACAGACGCACATCGGCACCGGGCTGGGTGATGACGGTGGACGGAGGGTCGACGACGGTGAGCGGCCCGACGACATCAAGACGCGCCTGTCGGCTGTGGACACCGGCGGGATTGGCGGCATTGGCGATGTTGACGGAGTAGTAACCGGCCCGGTTCGTCGTGACTTCGAGCACTTTGAGTGTCGGCCCACCCTGACCAAACGGAACAATGACCTCGCCATTGCGCAGCCATTGGTAGGCGAATGGTGGAGTTCCCGAGACGCTGACATTGAAGGTCACATCGGTGCCGGGTTGAACAACTTTGTCCGTCGGCTGGCTGGTGATGGTGGGAGGAAATGCGACTGTGGCGATATTCAAATGCCAGCCGCCAATGGAGCCCGAGGCGTTACCGAAGACGTCGTCCGTGGCGTAGAGCCGCCAGACTCCGTTCGGGTTCGTTCCATCAAATATCGAGAAGGCACTGTCATACGGTGCCACCGGTGCGCCCGCTGGAAACGCGTCGTTCGCTCCGTAGTTGGTAGGCTTGTAGGTGCCAGTGAGGATTCGGGTGGAGTCCGGAAGCGATGCCGTGAAGTCGTCCGAGAACGACAAGCGGATGAAATTCGCCGCGTTGTCACCACCGGCGTCCGACATCAGCACGAGCTTCCGCCCGCCGGGTCCGACCAGCAGCACGTCGATGTCATCGGGCACTGCGTGGGAGACGTTGGTGAGGATGACGCTGACGTTGGTGATGAGGCCAGGAAGGTTGGCCACGGTGATGGACGACGGATAAGGGCCAGGGGGCGCAGCGACCGTGCCTAACAAGATGGTGGTCTGGTTGAGATAGGAACCACCGAACGTCGCACCAAAAGCAACACGCCCGATGAAGCCGATGGCGAGCACCACCACACAGGTCAACCGGAACAAGCGCGACCAAGAACTGGATGATGGTGGGCTGGTTTTCACAAATGTTAGCGTCAGTTTGATACAGCCACTCTCCTCAAAAAGAAAGCTGTAATCCGCTGGATCTCGGCCTCTTTCCAGACCCTATCGCCACTGGAAAAGATTCTGTCCCCGCCCATTCCCGAACTTCCAGCGTGCGCCGCAACAGATGGACCCGCCGCTGATGATGGGCTGCCGTCCTGGCGTGATATTCCAGAGCACCGGCCATCCGGGGCATTGAGCGAATCGATGTTGTCAGTGCGCGTTGCATATCTGTTCCTACCCTTACAGAAGAAAACGGGAGCCGATCCTTACACCCTGTTTTCTGCACCCGAAGTCAGTCCAAAAAGAGTGCGCAAATCTGGTTGAAGACCAATCCACCCTCCCCGCTCCGGCGGACAAACGCGATGGCGCGACCGTCGGGCGAAAAGACGCACGCTTCTGGACGCGGGGCAGATTCATCCGGCGAACGAGGGGTCAGGCGAGTGCTGGCACCGGAGCTGGTGTCGGTGATGAACACGCTGTTGTCCATGACATGGGCGATGAACCGTCCGTCCGCGCTCCAGGTAAATGTCGAGGCGATGCTCCAGGGGTTGTGAGTCAGTTGCGTGAGCTGACCGTTGGCGGACGACACCGTCCATAGCTGCGCGATGCCCGCGTCATCCCGCATGGTGAATGCGATCCGCGAACCATCCGGCGAAGCGCGCAACCAATGGCGTGGTCCCTGGACGCCGGGAAATTTCCGATCCGCAGTGAACGTCAGACGTCGCTGCATCGCGCCTCGCGGGGGCGAGGGCATCCGTTGCGACGTTCCGGCGAGCGGGCCAGCGCCAGCCACAGTCAGGTCCTCCGGCAAATCCGCGATGAACATTTCAGCAATCGTCTCACCTTTGGGAGCGATGACGTGGCCTTGGAATGCGATGGCTCGCCGTTGGCGCGTGCCGTCCGTGCGAAGATAGCCGTTGGTTCCAACCCAACCTTCCTCGAAGGCTTTGCTGATCTCGTCCGAACCGGGCTTCGGCTGCGACACGGTCTTCGTCGCGAGAACGGTGAAGTATTCCCCGTCGTGATTCCTCGGATGATCGCGGCTCACCCCGACGGGTTTGCCGGGCACGCTGATCCCGATGTTGCGCTGGTTGATGTCGTGATCCGGACCCGGTGATTTGAACTGCGCGAGGACGTGATCCTCGTAAGTGAAGCTGACCCAATCTCCCGCCGCATCCCAGACGTGAACATGCGAACCGCCCCGTAGCGCTCCGGGCGTGAAGGGCGCGCCCAAGTCACGCGCGTCGAGGTTACGCACCAGGCCGGGCTTTGAGCAGTCCACGATGACGCCCTGACGATGCGTGGGACCATACGTCCAGTCAGGCGAGGGATGTTCCGGGCCGAGGATGAACGCCACCTTCTGCTCACGCGGATGAAACGTCGCGACTCCACAATGCGCATCGTTCGTGGCCGTGTAGAGCACCCGGACTTCCCCCGTGCGAACGTGAACCATCTCGATTCGCTGCCCATCGAAGATATCCCCCGATGCATCCGAGCGAACGTCATAGACGATCCATTCGCCATCCGGCGACCAGACTCCGGTATTCGTGAGGATGTGCCCGTGCGCGGCGCGAGTGACCTGCTGCTCGCGCCGGAACGATTCCTTCACGTTATCTCCAACCGGAAGCATGGAGGTCGAGTGTTCCGTCTGACATCCGCCGGCCACCAGCATCAAGGCGAGCGGTGCGATGGCGAAAGTTCGGTTCATCAAGCATGTGCCGAAAGAGCTGGGCCCTGCCCTGCCCGCGTTGGATCAACGTCCAGCCGGACGAGCCGCGCTTGGCGGTGCCTGGCCAATGGCTGGATTCACCGGAACAGGGTTGCCCTGCGGCGCGGTCGAGACAGCGACGGGCGAAGTGAAATACTGCGGCACCACTTGTCGATAGCGGTTGAGGATGGGCAGGAAGTCCGGATGGACGGCACCGAAGGACTGGAGCGCGTTCACGAAGTTCCGCATGTTCGGCTCCTTCTTTTGGAACTCGGCCTGCATGCGTTGGATGACGGGACGCGATTCAGAAACCTTCGCCCGGACCAACCTCATTTGTTTCCCGAGGAAAAGATTCACGCTCAAGCTCAGGACGAGCAGCGCGACGAACGTCGCGTTGAGCAACGTGCGCAGATCATGGCACTGCTGTTCCACTTCAGCGATCGATA
The DNA here is from genome assembly GCA_945872975.1 of Pedosphaera parvula Ellin514. GTDB lineage: Bacteria > Verrucomicrobiota > Verrucomicrobiia > Limisphaerales > JADJPG01 > JADJPG01. Next base: position 3,227 of record CAMCCU010000294.1, on the reverse strand, counting down.
CACGGTGGAACTCGGTCGGCCGTTCCTTAAGCGCCTCGGGTTGTGACTGTGATTCAGGAGTAGATTCCATATGACCTTTCAGCGGGCGGGTTTTTGAGCAGGGGCTCCGGCGGGTTGAGCCGGCGCGGCGGGGCGCGGCTTTAATTCGAACTGAACCAGCACCGGATCAATCGCCGGATTTTTCCGGCTGTATTCCACGGCGTCGTTGGCGATCGCCTGCATCGCGGACGAGACGCGGACGAGCGACTGGTTCTGGAACTCGATGGCCTGCATTTCTCTGGCACCAAGGAACCACCACAGGGAAAACCAACTGCTGGCCAGCGCCGAGAGAAACAGGGCTGAGACCAACACCACAGCGAGGGGATTGCTCTTAATCATTGAGTCCGGACCTTAACCACCGCACCGAATCCGGCCAAGGGGATTTTTGGACGACGCCATTCCGTCAAGGCTTACACCAGATCGGAGCGCTACCTCCTCGTGCGCATGTAGTGAAAAAGGTATTGCTGGGCGTAGCCGGCGTTCGGCCCGAAATACGTGTCCACGAACCGCTGGAGTCTCTCGGGCCTCGGCTGGCGCTTTGGAAAGTAGAGCTGGCGCAGCGCCTTCATCACCCACACATCCACCGGGAACGCCTGCTGATAACCGTAGGCGAAAAGCAGAACACAGTTGGCGATCTTCGGACCCACACCAGGCAGTCGCATCAATTCCTCGCGAGCCTGCTCGACAGTCCCCTGCCCCACCATGTTGAGATCAAGTTCGCCCGAGTCCACGGCGCGCGCAGCGGCGAGCAGGTTCGGCGCGCGGAACCCCATTTTGCACGCGCGCAAGTCGGCTTCGGTCGTTGTCGCGAGCTGAGTCGCGGTGGGGAAGGCGTGTGTCATGCGCGCACCGAGTGGCGTCGCCAGCGCGGAACCAAATCGAGTGCAGAGCAGCTCCACGATCTGCTGGATCTGCACGATCTGCTTGGTGGACGAGAGAATGAATGACGCGAGACATTCCCACGGTTCCTGCCGCAGCAGACGCAGTCCGCGGCACGCTTCAACGCTGGCGCGCATCGGTTCGTCATCGGGAAACGTCGCGAGGATCGAGGCGAGGTTCAGCTCGGCTTGAAGGTAATCAACAAGCCATCGCCAGTCATCAGGCGACGCAACCGTTTCGGCAAGGATGTCACCTTCGACCGCGCGCAGCCGAACCCATCGTGGGCCGATCACACCTTCCCAGCCGAGCTCCGTGGCGCGCCAGCGAAAAGCCTGACCACACGCGAGCGTGGCGGCGAGGTCGTAGTCGGAAACAGGGAGTCGCGTCTGGAGGAGCAGCGCAGTCACGTCAGCGGAGGTTGCGGCAGGCGAAGAGCTGGACGCGCCGGAGAACCTGGCCGCGCACCACGATGTCGCGGGTGCCGAGATCGGTGACGGACTCGAACTCTTCCAGAACTTCCTTCGGCACCTTGACCTTCGCGGGCGACTCGGCCTCGTAAAGATCCTTGCTGCCGGAGAGCCACTTCATGAACCAGCCTTTCTGGAACTTCGGCAGCGACACTTCATCGACGTAGATCGCGCTGGCTCCGGCATGTCGCCCACGGTAGCCGGGCCAGAAATAGAACTGGTTCTTCGGCTTGTCCGACGTGCGGTAATAGACAAGCGGATGGTCCGGCAAACCAACCCTCGCTTCCGGGAGATAGAAGCTGATCTGTCCGGTGATTCCGTAGTGCGAACCAATGATGATTACGTCCTTCCCCTCCGCGAGCAACTGCGTCCGCGCCTGTCCAACGAGTTGCGCCGTTTCGCGCCAGCCATCCACGCGCCGTAACGGATCGGCCTTGGGCGGGAGACGACGCTTGGTGATTTGCTGGACGATTCCGGTGTCGTGGCAGAACACCACCGCAATCGTGCCGACGATCAAACCCGTCACCAGCCACCGCGTCACCAATCGCGCCCCATCGCGCCGGCGTTGCTCCCAGTAAACGACCGCGAGGCAAAGCATCGGGACGGCGGCGGCGGCGATCCAGTTTGGCAGGATGCGCGAATGCAGCGAGTAGAGCCAGTATCCGTAGAAGACTGGCGCGCTCATCGCGAAGAAGTAGAGGAGCAGCGGATTGCGCTCCCGCTGTTTCCACAACGCCACCGAGGCCCAGATCGACGCGGCCAGATAGATGGGGTTCAACAACCCGGCTTCCGCGCCAATGAACTCGAAGAAGTAGCGTAGCGTGGGCTCCCACGGCTTGTTGAGCTTCGCGTTCTCACCGACGTGCTCAACCGTGACCCAGCCGTGCTGTGAGTTCCAGACGAGCACCGGCGTCATGCAGAGAACGAAGACGACGAGTACCAGCCAGGGTCCGCTGCGGCGCAGATGAATTCGCGAGGGTTTCCACAGGAGGAAGAACAGTGCGAAGCAGGCGATCTGAATGGCCGCCGTGTATTTGCTGAGGAAGCCCAGGCCCATGAGCAGCCCGGTCGCAAGCCATTGACCGGTGGTTCCGTTCGATTGCAACGCACGCCAGCCGACGACCATCGCCGCAGTCCAGAAGAGGACGAGCAACGGATCGACGGTCATCAACGTCGAGCCCACCGCCAGCAGCGGCGCGGTGCTGCACATCGCGACGATCCAGAATCCGGCGGCGGCGCTGGCTTCCCTCGCCATGAAGCGCAGCAGGAGAACGCTCACGAACGCTGAGATGACCGGTGACAGGAAGCGGACGCCCAGCTCGCGGTCGCCCCAGATCGAAGTGCCGGTAAACTGCGCGAGAGCGATCATCAGCGGCTTGCTGTAATAGGAGAGCGCGAGGTGTTTCGACCAGAGCCATTGATATGCCTCGTCTTCGCTCAACTCGATCTTCCCGCTGCCAATGTAGTAGAGGCGGAAGGCGAACAAGGCGGCGATGAGCAAATAGCCGAGGCGCAGCCATTGGAGGGATTCGCCGTCTGTCCTGGCGGAGGAATCTGTAATCTGAGATTCAGAATTTGAAATCAGCGACGGCAGACGATTCGACCAAATCGGAAACCAACGTCGCCCGGCAAATCGCCACAGAGACTCCAGCGCCCACAATCCCGCCGCCGCGTAGCCCGCGCCGAGAATCGCTCCGGCGATCACGTCACTGGGATAATGCACGCCGAGATAGACGCGGGAGAACGCCATGCACACCGCGAGCGGCACCATGAACCGCCACGTCCGCCGGTAGTAAACGAACGCAATCAACGTGGCCGCACACCACGTCGAGGTATGTGCCG
>CAMCCU010000293.1 GCA_945872975.1 Pedosphaera parvula Ellin514 | reverse complement strand
CTGGTTCGGTCTTCAATGATGGCCTGCTCCGGCTCAATGGCGACCTCCGGCTCTCCGCCCTGGACGGCGCTTTCCCCCTGCCCGACACCTCGCCCATTATCCGGGGCAACCTCGAATTCATCGGCGCGTCCAACAACATCACGGTCTCGAACCTCATCTGCGAGATCGAGGCGAACATCGTGGAATACGGGACCACCACCGCCCTCGGCAAGGATGGCCCCGGCACGCTCTGGCTGAAGGGCGGCGGCAACAATCCCGGCAACATCTACGTCAACGCCGGCACGCTGCGGGCCGGAACCGCCGCGTCGCTCGGCACCGTCGCCGGCTCCACCACCGTCGCCAACGGCGCGTCGCTCATCATCAGTTCGGGCTTCAACACAGCCGAACCGCTCGTGTTGTCCGGGCTGGGCACCGACGGCCAGGGCGCGCTCAAGTTGAGCGGCGGCACGGCCACCTGCTCGGGCACGATCACTCTCGGCAGTGAAACGGGCGTGGGTGTGCCGTCCGTGAATGACACGCTCAACCTCGACGGCCCGATCAACGGCGGCGGTGGCATTCGCAAGTTCGGCGACGGCACGCTCCTCCTCAATGGTTTCGGCAACAACACTTTCTCCGGCGCGTCGTTCGTGGCGAAGGGCAAGCTCACGTTGAACAAGGGCGCGAACGTGCGCGCCATCGGTTCCGTGACCGTGACCAACGGTGCGTCCCTCGTCTTCAACAACAACGAGCTGATGGACAACGCGGGCGTGCTTTCGATTTACACCGGCGGCAGTGTCAATCTGACCAACCGCAACGAAACCATCGGCGGCTTGAATATAGGCAGGGGATTCACCCTCGACACGGGCACGGGCACGTTGACGTTGCTCGGAAACATTTTCGGCGACGCGCCTTACTCCAGCGGTTCCGGGGACACCGTGCTGCGTGGCCACGTGTCCTTGGGCGGCGCAACCCGAACCATTGATGGCGTCGCCAACTTCGTTCTAGATTGCCACCTCAGCGACGGCGCGGGGGTAGGCGGGCTGAACTTCACCTCCGGCACGTTGTGGCTGATGCGCTCGAACTCCTTCACGGGCCCGGTCATCATGAACGGATGGTGCCGCGTGTTTAACGATCGGGCGTTCGGTGCGCCCGGCGGTGGCGTTTTCCTCCCGACCAAGACCAACGTCTGGAACGACATTTTTCTCTACGGCATGACGGCCATTTCCGGGGAAGTGCTGACCATTGGCCCGGCTGCGCTAAACAATCTGACTCCGCTCGGGACGAACTCGTGGAGCGGTCCCATCGTATTCACCAACGGCGCAAGTTTGGATTGTGATGGTTTTGGCGCGTCGGTTCTCACCTTGAGCGGCCCCATTTCCGGGACAAATCAGTTCCTTTCCTCCAGCGGAGGCACGACCCACCTCCTTGGCACGAACACCTACACCGGACTGACCAGGGTGGTCTACGACACCTTGGTGGTAGGCAGTCCCCAGGCGCTGGGCAGCACCAACCAGGGCACAGAACTTCGGCCAGCCGCCTCGCTGATGTTGAGCCTGAACAACGGCGCACAAGTCGCCGGGGAATCCCTGCTGCTGACGGATACCGCTTTCTACACGGAGCGACCGACCCTCGGCGTGATCGGAAGCGTCTCGAACTCCTGGAGCGGCCCCGTGACGAATCTCGCCGCGCCCCTCAAGGTGAACGTGCTGGATACCAACGGCACGCTCAACCTCAACGCCGCCATCAGCGGCTTCGGCAGTTTGGAAAAGACCGGCCCCGGCAAACTCATCCTCGCCGGCGCGAACGCGAACACCTACTCCGGCGACACTGTCGTCACGAACGGCACGCTGGTCTTGAACAAATCCAACGGCGTGCAGGCGGTCTCGAATCTCACCGTCAATCATCCGGGCAAAGTGGTATGGGCCGCGAACGAGCAGATTGCCAATGCCGCCACGCTCACACTCAGCCTCTACAGTTTCGGAGTCACCAACACGCACGCCAATCTTGGCAACCACACCGAGACCTTCACTCAACTGGCGATGACCAATACCGGTGTCAGCCTGTTCGCTTCGTCCGGAGGCACTTTGAACTTGCTGGGGGACATCTCGTCGGCCAACGGCAGAATGCTCATCACTCCCACCATCGTGTTCCCCGCCGGCACCCACCAGATCACGGGTGATAACAACGCCTACCTGCATTTCCTCGGCTCCCTCCACGAGACCGGCGGCAGCGCGGGTTTGAAATTCACCGACTGCGATTCATGGTTGGCGGCGTCCAATTCGTTCTCCGGCCCGCTCGTCTTGGATCACGGCCAGTTCACCATTCAACACCCCGCCGCCCTCGGCACGCCCGCCGGTTCCACCACGCTGACAAACTCCGCCCTGTTCTACCTTGATTTGCCGGCGGATGCCGTCGTGGCAGATGAGGCATTGATACTGGCGAGCATTGGTGGGAATGAGATTCGGATGTATAACCACGCCACCAACACCTTGACCGGGCCGATCACCATCCAAGATCATTGCAGAATCTTGCACTACGAAACGGATGGACGGCTGGTCCTCACCGGCCCGGTCACCGGCCCGGGCACCCTCATGTGCAACACCGATGGAACACTCGTGCTGGCGGGTTATACCACCAATTCATTCAACGGTTTGACCGCACGGGCTGGCACGGTGCGTCTGGCCAAGTCACCCGGCGTTCCCGCCATCGGTGGCGATGTCGTCATTGACAACGGCGGGATCGCGGTTCCCTGGCCCGTGCTCATCCTCGACGGCCCGGGCCAGTTGCCCGCCACCACCACCGTGAACATCGGAGACCTTGGCACCTTCGATCTGAACGGCTACGCCACGACCATCAAGCGGCTGCAGGGTTTCGGCCTGGTGAAACTCGGCACTGGCCTGCTCACCATCAGCAACTCGGCGGCTCAATACTCCGAATTCCTCGGCACCATTGAAGGCGCGCCTGGCGGCATGAGCCTGATCAAACAAGGCATCGCCCAGCAACGCGTGGGCAACTTCAACCTCCAGGGTGCCATGTCCGTGCAAGGCGGCACCGTGCTGATGGACAACGGCTCGATTGGCGCGCTGGACATCTCCGCCGGAGCAGTGATGGACATGTATGCGCCCGTCGCCCACTTCGGCTCGCTGTCGGGCGCGGGCGGTATTTCCACCGCTGGCAACGGTCTCATCTACGTCGGCGGCAATAACCTCCACACCGTTTTTTCCGGCGTCATCTTTGGCGGCAGCCAGACGAACCTTGTGAAAGTCGGCACCGGCGCGCTGACCTTGACCGGCGCGAGCACCGACCCCGGCAAGACCGTGGTGCAGAACGGCACGCTCCTCGTCAACGGCTCGCTTGCCGGCCCGGTGCATGTGCAGCCCGGCGCGCCCGACAACTTGCCCACGCTCGGCGGCATCGGTACCCTCGGCAACGTCATCGTGACCGGCAACGGCGCACGCATCTCCCCCGGTGCCACGACCAGCGTGCCCAGCTACGGCAAACTCACCGTCACCAACATTGCGCTGGACGGCGGCGCGCTTTACCTCGGCGAAATCGGCGGCACCAACGCCGGGGTGAACCTCGATCAGATTGACGCCAAGGCGACCACGACGCTGCTCAACTGCGGGGCAGATTTCACCGCGTTCGGCGCGGGCGCGGTGAGCAACCGTTACGCGGTGTTGAAATCCTTCGCGGCCGTGAACGGCACATTCCTCGGCAAGAGCGAAGGCAGCACCTTTTTCCCGAGCGCCGGACGTTCCATGCAAATCACCTACGCCGGCGGTGCGAGCGGCCGCGATATTGTGCTCATGGATTTGTCCGCGATTCCGCCCGGCTCCTTCAGCGGCATTCAAGTGCTGACCAACGGCACCGTGCAGATCGGCGGCCAAGGCACGCCCGGCGTGCTCTACTACGTGCAGGCCAACGCCAATCTCACCACCACGAACTGGCTCGTCATTGGCTCCGTGACCGGCGACTTCAACGGCGCGTTCAGCTTCATCGACACCAACGCGCCGAGTTTCCCGATGCGCTTCTATCGGTTCCTGCTCCCGTGACCCGGAAGCGCAGGAGCCACGAGTGACTCGGCCAACAGCGCGGGGCGAAAGCTCCGCGCTATTTTGTTTTAGGCGAATGAGGTGCGAGCGCGCCGGACTCACGGCTGGCGCGGTCCCCGGCCGACAGTCGGCGGCACGCTCAACGGCGTGACGCAACTCCCGGACGGGCGGATGCAGATTGGCGGAACCGGCCTGCCGTTCGAGTATTACCTCGTGCTGGCGAACACGAACCTGTCCACGACGAACTGGATGCACATCGGCTCGGTGAGTTCGGGCGACGAGTTCGGCCTCCTGGAGTTCATCGACACCAACGCCGTGAACCACCCGATGCGTTTCTACCGCTTCGTGATTCCGTGAGCTGGGCGCAGTGGTGAACATCGAGGGTTCGGAAGACTTGGACGGCTTCAGCTTCGTCGGCTCGACCGTGGCCAACGGCGCAGGGCAGTTCACCTTCATCGATTCAACTGGACTGAGCCTCCGTTTCTACCGCGCCGCCCTCGGCACGCCCTGAGCGCCGGGCGCGATGATGAACGGCGTGGGCCGGGGAGACGGGCTGGACTGAAGCGACACCGTGCCAATGAACGCCTTGGCTGCAACTTGGAATTGCCCATCTGCTGACCACCTACTATATTCGCGGCACAATTCTTGTCCCCGCCATCGCTATGTCACGTGACCGCATGCAGCGCCAGAGGTTCGAGCAGAAGTATATGCTCGCCGAAGAACAAGCCATCAACGTTCGGGAGTTCGTCGCCTCGCACCTGGAGCTGGACGAGAACGGCGTCGGCAAGCCCAACTTCAGCTACCCGGTCCACAGCCTCTACCTTGATTCGCCGGACCTCTACACCTTCTGGGCGACGATCAATGGCGACAAGAACCGCTTCAAGCTGCGGCTGCGGTTCTACAACGATCATCCCGACTCTCCGGTCTTCTTCGAAGTGAAGCGTCGGCTGAACAACTGCATCCTCAAGCAACGCGGCGGCGTTCACAAAGATGCCGTGGCCCGGCTGACGCAAGGACAACTGCCGTCTGACACAGACCTCCTGCGTGGCGACGGCAAGAGCCTCGTCGCCATCCAGAACTTCGTGAGGTACACCACGCAAATTGGTGCCGTGCCCCAAGCGCACGTCTGCTACCAGCGCGAAGCGTACGTCGATCCGGTGAATGACAACGTCCGCGTGACCTTTGATCGCGCAGTCCGCACCCAACCGCGCCATGAAATCAACTTCAGCACTGATCTGAAGGCGCCCAGCATGCCGTTCGGTGATCGGGTCATTCTTGAGCTCAAGTTTACGGATCGGTTCCCCAACTGGCTTCGTGACCTCGTCGAACGCTTCGGGCTCATGCAATGCGGCGCAGCGAAGTATGCGGAAGGTCTGGCGGGACACGCGGCCTTCGGCGTCAGTCACGCGGGAGATTTCCGGGAAGCGCCCTCGAAAGAGAACGCACACATGTTTTACAAGTGAACCGGCCTACCGCCGAAAACATCTCCGCTCAAAGCCCGCGCCAAACCATCTCCAGCGACAACACTGCGTAGCTGGTGACGAGCGCCGGATCCTTCTCCCACCAGCGAGCGTTGTCGTTCAGCCACGAGCCGTCCTGCCGCTGCAAATTCAGCAATCGCATTGCGACTTCCTTTCGCCAGTTCAACTTCCGGCCATCCTTCAACTCGAGCTCGTCCACGCCGTATATCGTCATCGCCTTCGTCATCGTGTGGAGGTAGTAAAAAAGCCCCTGTGGTCCCATGCCGGGATTCTCTTCCAACGTGTAGTTCGCACGCAGCCAGTCAAAGACCGCGACCACACGCGGGTCATCGCGCTTCAAGCTCGCGTAGATGTAGCTGAGCATTCCGCCGTAGCTGATGCTGCCGTAGGATCGCAGCGCGATGCGACCCGTAGCCGCGTTTGTCTCGCCGCCCGCCATGCTGTGGCCGGGATAGTAAACGAAGCCGCCCTTGTTCTTCACGTCATCGGAAGCCCACTTCTGCTTGTTGTACGCAGGAAGGTTCTGGCAGTTCTGGAGGAACTGGATCGCCGCAGCCCAGTTCAAGTCCTGCGCGTCGGCGAGGTTCTTATCTTCGCCCAGCCGCTTGCTGTAGTAGAGCGCCTCGAGCGCAGCCAGCGTGTTGCCCATGTCCGAATGCTCATACTTGCTCCCGTAGCCAATCCCGCCGTCAAACACATCATCGAGTTTCCCCTTCGCACCGAAGTCGCGCTGCAAGCCCACCAGGAATCCACGCGCCTTGAGAATCACCGGATCGTATTCGACCCTGTTCGCCGCCAGCAACGCCATCATCGAGATCGACGTGTTGTAAGTAACGAGATTGCTCCGGTGAATCCCGCCATCCGGCTGTACGCTCGCCAACAAGAACTCGTAGCCGCGTTTTAGCCACACCGGCTCCGTGGTTTGATAACGCTTTTTCGGATCGCCCTTGAACGCGGTCAGCGCCAGCGCCGTCACCGCGGGCTGATCCGGCGTGGACCACCAGCCGTTTGAATTCTGATTCGCCAGAAGCCACGTCAGCCCGCGCGACAGGGAGTGCTCGACCTCATTGGCGAAGGAAACGTCGCGGGTGACGGTGATGGTTTTGGTCTCAGCGGCGGACAGGGGGCTGAAGCCGGCGCAGAGGGCCAGCACGACACCTGCGAGGCATGGAAGAAAACTCATGACGTTCATGTCGCGAGAGTGGCGGGTTGGCGGCTGAGTTCAAACCGAAACTCGCGGCCCTCGTCCTCTACGCCCGTGGATGCGCGGCGTCGTAGGCTTTCTTCAAACGCTCCGTCGTGACGTGCGTGTAAACCTGGGTCGAGGTCAGGCACGCGTGGCCGAGCAGCTCCTGGACGCTGCGCAAGTCCGCACCGGCGTCGAGCAGATGCGTCGCGTAGCTGTGCCGCAGCTTGTGCGGCGTGAGGTGCGGGTCGAGACCCGCGATTTCCAGGTACTGTTTCAGACGTGATTGAAACGTTCGTGCCTGCATCGGTT
>CAMCCU010000292.1 GCA_945872975.1 Pedosphaera parvula Ellin514 | reverse complement strand
CGTAGAGCCGCTTGGATTCGGCCTCGACCTGATTGAGGTCTAAGAGCTCCGTTCGTACTGTCACGGAGTACTGATGTGACGAGTAGCCAGGGAGCCCGAGCTTCTTCGAGTAGTTCGCTTCGAGGGTGATGGCCATAAGTTGCCTTTCGTGAGTTGAGGGTTTGAGGGTTTGAGTGGTGAGACGGAGCCGTAGTCGAGACGCCTTGCCGGAGGGTTTGGGGCGTGGAGCGGAGAGCAGGACAAGACGTCGGGATGGAGTGCGACATCGATGGTTGAGGGCATGTGTGCCCTCTCCGCCTGTGACCACCCGCCGTCTCAAGGCGGATTGGTTTGGCAAGGCGCCGGCCCCTCCGAGAGTCGCATCGCCACCTCGGCTTCCCGCCAGCCGGCGGACCCGGCCAGCGCCGATTCCAACAACTGATTGGCCAGCCGCGTCATCGGCTGCCCGCGCCGCCGGGCCTCGTGGTAAAGCACGCAGACCAGGAAACGTCCCAGCTGCGGTGAGCAATGTCGTGGTTTCGCCATGCCGCCTCCTTTGGGTTGATGAAGTGTGAAGACTGTTCAGGCCATCCAAACAAGATGGAGAATCGCCCCATCCGGGCCAGAACAACGAAGGGCCGAAACCCTCTGTCAAAACCTTATAGCACCAAATCGAGGGCTGTTGCAGGCAATGATATTCAGCCCCCCCACGGATCGGCGGGCCGGTTCCAATGCCGAACCGTTACGGATATACCGAGCGATAGTAGCGGCGCGGCGAGCCAATCGGAGGCGTATCGATGAACTGGAATACGCCGGATGCATCGGCAGTCGCACTGCCCAGCTGGACCCAAAGCGGGTTGTCCAGATTTTCATTCCGCTCAATGCGATACGTGATCCGGGGAATTCCATCGAAGCGGATCAGATACGAACCATCGCCCCGATCGGTGATGGCAAGATTCTGCGACGGCAACTCGTCGTTGCGGACGACCACCACCACGGTGCCCCGGGTGGTCGCGCCACGACTGTCCGAGATCGTGTAGCCGAAGGAATCCGCCAGAGTCAGACGTGCGCCAGGAGCATAGTGAATCCAGTCGCCAGCTCTGGTGATCACCGCGCCGTTGGTGCTCGCCACGTCGAAAGATACGAAGCTTATCGCGTCACCATCCGCATCCGTGTCATTGCCGAGCAACGTGGTGACCAACACCTTGGTGCCATTCGTCCAACCACGCTCGATCGTATCGACTCCAGCCAGGGGCGGCGTATTGACCGACTGATTCGGGCTGAGGGTGTTCGTCGTCCCGAAGAAATTTCCGTCCCCCGCAAACTCGGCGACGACGGTGTGAGTCCCGGCGGACAACGATGGGGAGGTATGGCCCGCCACGCCACCCGCAATGGCCGCTGGTGCGCCAGCGTTGGCTCCATCGATCTTGAACTGGACGAGTCCCGTCGGCGTGCCCGCGCCGGGCGCGACCGCGCTCAATGCGAACGTGAAGGTAACTCCGTCGCCCGGCAGCGACGGATTCTTGGAAGAGCTGACCAGACCAATGGTGCTCGCCCTGGCAATCGTCAGCGTGCCTCCGACAAACACGATCGTGTAGTTGCTGCCCGCCGCCCCGCTGGCGGTGATCGGATACAACCCGGCCGGGCTTCCCGCCGTGGCCGTCGTCGTCCACACGGTCGGGCTCGTCAACACCGCCACCGTATCCCCATTCACGAAGCCCGCATAACTCGCAGAGAATCCCGGCACCGCTGCCCCGTATATCTTGTTCGTGCTCACCGCCGCGATCGTCAGCGCCGCCTTGAGAACGTTGATACTGACGTTGGTCGTCACCGCCGAGTAGCTGTTGGTGTCCGTTGGAGTAAACGTCACCGACAAAGACTGACCATTGCCAGGCTTCAACACCGCGCCGGTCGGAGGATTGTAAGTAAATGAACCGGGCACCGGCGACGTTGCATTCAATTGAGCAACACCCAGCGCAGAGCCGTAGGCAATGGCAGCCGGCGTCGGCCAATTGATGGCGGGTCGCGCTTTGCCTGAAAGCTGCAGTTCCCAACTGACCAGCATGTTCGTTCCTCCGGACTCCATATCCGCCAGGAACAAAGTCCATTCCCCGCTGCCCTCAGCGTTGGTAAACGACGTGAGCGAAGTCGTCCTCGGCGATGTCGTCAGCACCGCCCCGGGATCGATGGCGCGTCCATCCGTCCGCCACGCTCCCAACAGCGGCGCGCCCGCCGGCAAGTTCGTCACGCTGCGATAAGTGTGGATGTCCGTTCCGGCGATGGAGTCATCCAAGGCGATATTCAACCCGGAGTCGCCATACCCAGCGAGGTTCGTAGACGCGCGACCTGGACGATTGATCAGTACGCAAAAATTGGTCACTCCGCCGCGAATGCGACGAAGATAGCCGTAAAGATCACCATTAAACTCTCCAGCGATATTCAACGTCACGCGCACCGCCGAGACGTCCACGATCGACGAAGCCAAAGACCGCATGTCGCTCAACCCGGCAGCATTGCCATCGGGCACGGGCCGGTTCAAGTTGGTGAAGAGGTGGCTCTCCACCGTCTGCGCCTGGACCTGCCCGCCTGCGGTCAGGAATGCGGACACAGCGAGGCACAGGCAAAGCAGCCTCGCGTTCGAGCTTCGCTCCGGGATGACTCGGGACACTGATTGTAATTGGGCAATCCTTGCCCACCAAAGCGCCGACATCCTTGTCGCATGAGAAGAGCCACCCACACGAATTTTCATAAATAGATCAAGGCCAGGTGGCACGGTAGAACCGCTGCGGCGCGTCATTGGGCAGCAAATCGGTGTAAACGAACACCCCGTGTTCATCTGCGGTCACCGTGGCCAGCTTCTGCCAGGCCGGGCTCTCCAGATTCTCGGCATACTCGATCGAGTAAGTCCGGCTCTGAATGCCATCAAAGATCAGGCGTACCGATCCGTTGCCAAGAATCTCAGCGCGGAAATTTTGCGGCACAACGTTGTCAAACGTCACCGCCACATTCGCAATTCCGTGGGTTACGCCGCCGCGACCATCGCTCAACACGAACGGGAACGAATCGGCATTTGTGAGGCCCGCGGGGGGCGTGTACGCCACCCAACCCGAGTTGGTCGCAACCGTTCCGCCCTGCGCCGTCCCCGGGCCAACGGAGAAAAGAGTCACCCTATCCCCATCCGGATCGGCACCAAGGAAATCGGCGAAGCGTGCTTTAGTTCCATTGAATGCGAATCGTTCAAGCAGAGGAGCGGTGGCAGCCGGCGGATGATTTACGGTGAGCAGTGCATTCGAACTCGTCACTGAAACGCCATTGCTGACCACCACGGAATAGAACCCGCCATCGGCATCCTGCACATTCGACACCATGAAACTGCTATTCGTCGCCCCGGGAATCAGATTTGTAACGTTGAAATACCACCGATACGTCGGCGGAGGCGTGCCGGTCGCGGTGGCGGAAAAGGTGGCGTTCGAACTTACGGTCACGAGCTGGCTTTGAGGTTGTCCAGTTATCGCGGGAGGATTTGTCGCAGTGGAAACGGCCACAAAATTGATGCTGGTCGCATCGGGGCCAACTGCGATCGGGTTATTCCATCCATCGCGGCTTAAGGAATATCCATACTTCAGCGCGCTAATCGAATGTGACCCCGCAGCAACATTGGGCAGAACATAGAGGCCCTCGACATCCGTATACGCTCCTCGATAAGCGGAACCAGAGAGTCCGTTGTAAATACGGACACCTTGAACCGGACTGCCAACAGTATCCAGCACCTGCCCTGTGATGTGGAATGTCGCCGGCGATCCAACTCGAATCACACTATGCCGGCTGGAAATACCACCTTTCATGTCGCTTGCAACACAGCGGACTAAATACTCTCCAGACTGGGGCCAACTCTTAGCCACAACGGAAGCATTGCTGCCAAAACTCAAGTCTCCAAAATCCCAGTGATACGAGATTAAATCTCCCTCTGGATCGGTTGCTACAGCAGAAAACAAAACAACATCACTCACGGACACCTCGGTGGCCGATGCGGTGATGTTCAAGACCGGCGGCGTGTTGCCGGGAAATGCCCCTATGTTCACCTGCACGTCAATCCATCGATTCGAAGCGTTTTGCCCCACGTTCAACGGGGTGATGTGTACGCCTGCTGCGTAGTCAGAAAAGGTGCGTCCGACCGTTACCGGCGAGTCATCTCGACCACCATTGCCTGAGGGCGTTCCGGGAGTCGTATCAAGAAGCTGAGTCCCAGAACTGCTGCCACTCCATGGATTCCAATTCAAAAGAACACCACTTTCTGCCCACGGGTTTGATGGAACCTTGCGTCTGAATTCAACCCAGTAACTTCTAGTCAGATCTTTTCCAATCTTCAATGCGTAGGCGCGGTTCGACTCCAAGTTCACGCTTTCAAGTGCCTCCAGGCGGCACAAGGCGCTATTGGAAACGCTTTGCACGGCGGAGACTGGCAACCAGTTCAGGCGATTCTTCCAAACAGCATTGAAATGGAAAGAAGCTGGATTTGAGTTTTCCAACGCCATTGTGTCGAAGATGTTGCCGTAGGCTTGGTTGCTTCCGCTTGGCCCAATAACGCTGTCATCTACCACAGCCCAGAAGTTTGCGTGCTCCAGTCCCAGATTGTGCCCCACTTCGTGGACGATCGCGCTGACGCTGGAACTCTGAAGCCAAACGCCTTTACCGCCCGTAAGCGCCAGTCCAGCGAATGTCCATCCGGGAACGTTCCTGAATCGCACCACATCAAAATCATAATCCGCAGTGTTGAAACCCGCTTGCAAGGCGGCGGCTCTTGCTTCGTTCAATAGAATGATGGGAGCCAATTGACCATATGCGGCTTTGTTCCTAGGCAGGGACAGCAGCGGCGTGACCACCGAGGTAAAAGAAATCTTGTTGTAGGAAAACTCGGCGAACACCTGTTCCATTTGGGTGACGACTGAGGTCGCGCTTTCAAATGAGATCGGTTCAACAGCGTCGTCCAAAAAGCTCACGCGCATGTAAAGCAGACGCTTCACCCCTTCAGATCGGGAGTTTGAGCCACTTGAAGCCGTTATCAGATTTCCATTCTCGAGGCTCGACTGAGAAAAGACATCATTTCCGCAGGTGGACAAAATAGCCGCGGACGAGACAGGCAGATGTTCTCCAAACTCCCCGCCGACTGTGAATGTCCGAAGACCCTGAGATTGCGCGGAAGAAGACAGAGTAAAACCAAAGAGACAGATAACAATGGACCAGACTATGGGAAACCAGTGGACAACAATCGCTGATCCAAAAATAGCTGCCGGTTGAAACATGTTGTGTTTGAGTGATAAACGAAACACAGGAATAAATTTGACGAAAAGGCGAACAGGCCTCTCACGAAGCAAAAAAGGGAACTTGGTTACCCAAGTTCCCTTCGTCGAGAAATGATGACTACTCGCAGCGTGCCTTTAGGCAACTGAAATCCGGCGACGCAAGGCCAACAAACCCATCATGGTTACGCCGAGGAAAACTACTGTGTTTCCGGCATCAGGCACTGAAGTTCCGGGTAATTTGTCGCCTGCCTCGACCGTCAAATCCGCAGAATTAAGGTAGAAATCTGAATTCCCGGTATTGTTCACGGTATAGCTAATAATACCGTTGTTGTTGAGGATTGAAAATCCAGCGGCTTCGCCAAACACATACGTGAGGACGGTACCAAAATTCGAAAGCAAAGTGAGTTCATCTGAACCAAGCGTGACTTTTACTTGGCTACTTACATCGCCACTCCCAGCCAACTGAAAAGTAGCCGTTGCGGTAATCAAATACTGCGAACCCGGATTATAGCCAACCTGATCCCCGTCGCCTTCTGCATTCGACGACGTGATGTTGAAGCCAAGAAGATCTGTGTAAAATCCACCCCCAGCGATAAACTGGCCACTCTGCGTGCTACCGAGCGTAAAGTCGTCAGTGTCATAATACTGAGCAGCAGACACCTGCGAAAGACTCACCCCGACCAAAACAGCGGCGATGGCGGATAGATTTACGGCTTGTTTCGAGATGATTTGCATAAATTTATGTTTCATTAGTAGTCAGTAAAACGAGCTCATCACACTTTAGACGCAGATGGCTTGGAGGCGTAAGCGAAAAACACGAGACTGATCAATCCCATTCCGGCCAAGCAAAGGGTGCTTGCAAAATCCGGAACAGAAACGGGAGCTGCCTGCCCCGCCAATGCTGCTGAGGTAACTTTGATGGCGGTAGTCGAGTTGTTCTTAATTGTGTAGGATACGGTTCCATCTGCCGCAAGGTCGCCCAACGCGGCACCCAAAACCGCACCACTCAAAGAACCAACCGTGCCGTTTACGATGTTAATGACCGTCGACAACGAAAACCCACCGATCGAGATCTCCACGCTGCCCAGCATGCTGTTCGCTCGCGAGAAACTGAATTCAGCAAGGGCAGAAGAAAGAACCGAGCTTGAAGGATCGTAGGCAAAAAAGCCGCTGCCGTCATTGATTGCGCCAATGCTGAAGATGCCGGAAATCTGTCCGCCGGAAGCGATGTTCACCCCCAACACATCGTTGTCGAGGTATTGTGCCGCTTTAGCAGAGATTACAGACACCGAAATGGCAGCTACCGCAAGCAGAGCTCTGAGTGTCATCATAGTCTTTTTCATTTTCTAACTGAGTATTCGCACAGCGTGTGCCATATCCAAATGGACTCGCGTGAGGAGAATTTAAATCATCTTTAAAGTGTTGCCAGTTAGTTAATTATGAACTGTGTAAAACTTCCTCAAGGTTCAATAGCTGTTGTTAAAAATTTCGATGTTGTAAGCGTTTCCGACGCTTCGCCTCCTTGCTTTGTGTTCCATACTTCAATTTAAAGCCGATTTGTCGATTTCCACTCAGTATTTCTGCCATATCCATTGAGTAAGTTCTTTCGCCCTCGATCTGTAAGCTTTTCCGACAGCACATATTCCAAACAGGCGGCGCAATTTTTTTGTCTGTAAATTTGGCGGGTTCAAACTGAGGGCTGGGTTTGGGGTTTCATGTTGAGGTAGAGGGTTCCAGTTTCCCACT
>CAMCCU010000291.1 GCA_945872975.1 Pedosphaera parvula Ellin514 | reverse complement strand
GCCAGCGCCACCCGCAGCCAGCGCTGCCGATCATCGCAGCCGAGAAGCATCATCGCGGTCTGGTCTGTCTTCGCCAGCGCGGACAACAATTCCGTCTGCCCGACAAAGTCGTGCTCGCCTGAATTGATGATCGACTCCTTGTTCACCGGGGCCGTGACGAGCGCCGCCGCCTCGCCACGCAGACAAAGCTCCGCGCCATTCGTAAGCCAAGCGATGGCAGCGCGCGCCGCCTCTGGTGAATGCGGATTACGAAGTGCGGAGTGCGGAAGAGTGGCGGGCAGCGGGTTGAAGATCGTGACGCGATCCGTTGGTTTCGCTTCCGCCGCCGGCCGGATATCCAACCGCAAGCCAAGCTGTTCGTTCAGCAAATGGACCAGCGACTCATCCCCAATGAGCAGGTAACGCGAATCGTCCACCGACAGATCGGCCGCCACCGCCTTGAGCGCAACTTCCGGCCCGATGCCTCCCGCATCACCGAAAGCGATGGCGATTGTTGATGAGTGCTGAGGTTGTCCGTTCATTTGTTCACACGCCGAACCCAATAGCCTGGCCGACGACTCAAATGCGCGACTGCCACAATCCACAGGCGATCCGGCTCAAGAGCGTAAAACAGGCGGCAAGGAAACCGGCGCACCTTGAAACTGCGAAGTCCAAGCTTCTCGACCCGGCCGCGCTTTGGGTTTGCGCGAATCTTGTCACGCGCCGCATCCACTTCAGTGACGAACTCATCCCCAAGGAAGGGACGGCGACCCTCATAGAAGACAGCAGCGTCAATCAGCTCACTTGCGGCGAGCCGATGATAGACGACGCGCTTCATTCACTTTTCGGCGTGCGGTTGCGGAAACCTTCTCCGCAGAGATCCCCTCTGCTTTGCCTTCACGAATCTCCTTCACGCGACCTTCAAGCTCAGCTTCCCAAAGTCGTTTGATTGCCGGAGTGGTAAAGTCCGTGATGCTCGCGAGAATCTTCTCGACCAGCCGGACCCGCGACGCGGCCGGCAAAGCCAGCGCCTGTTTTTCTAAAGCAGCCATCGTCATGAATTCAGTTTCCGCAGTTAACTTGAATTGGCAAGGCCACTTCCTCACTACTTCTTCCGCACCAAGACCCCTTGAATCAACGGGGCGTCATGGGTTGGCCGCATCGATGGCGGCGAGCTTGATCTCAGCGGCTTCCCACGCGGCGGTGGTCTTGGCGAGCTCTTCTTGAACCGCGACCAAATCGCGGTTCACCACGACGGCACGGCCCGGGTTGTCGTAAGTCTCCTGCTTCTCCAGCTCGGCGGTGAGCTCGGTCTGGTGCTGCTCCAGCTCCTGAATCTTCTTCTCGAGCTGATAGACGAGCTGCTGCTGGCCCTTGCGTTTGCCGGAACGCGCCTGGCGTTGCTCGGCTTCGAGGCGCTTCTGTTCCTTGCGGTCCACATTCGACTTGGGCTGGGCAACTTTCGTCTCGGCCTTCGCGCCGGCGGTCAACGCTTCGCGCGCAGAGACGGCCTTGGTCTTGTCGAGGTAGTACTGGTAATCGCCCGCGTAAGGCGTGAGCACGCCGGCATTGATATGGATGACGTGCTTGGCCAGCGCGCGGATGAAGTAAACGTCGTGGCTGATGAAGATGAGCGTGCCCTCGAACTGGCCGAGCGCGTCAAGCAACGCGTCAATGCTGTTCATGTCGAGGTGCGTCGTCGGCTCGTCCATGAGCAGAAGGTTCGGCGGATCGAGCAGCAGCTTCACCAGCGCGAGACGGCTCTTCTCTCCACCGCTGAGCACGCTGACTTTCTTGAACACGTCGTCGCCGCGAAACAGGAAGCTGCCGAGGAGCGTGCGGACGGATTGCTCGGTGACGCGCTGCGGTGTGTCGAGCGCTTCATCGAGCACGCTGCGGGAGGCGTCGAGCATTTCGACGCGATACTGCGAGTAGTAACCGGCCTTGACGTTGTGACCGAGCTCGCGCGTGCCGGACTGGGGCTTAATCGCGTCGCCGAGAATCTTCAGCAACGTGGATTTGCCCGCGCCGTTCGGGCCGACGAGCACGATGCGCTGGCCACGTTCGGACTCAAAGTCGAGCCCTCGATAGACGACGTTCTGGCCGTAGGCCTGGTGAATGCCTTCGAGCCGGATGACGCGCTGGCCGCTGCGCTGCGGCTGCGGAAAGGAGAAGCTGACCTTCGCATTGTCGTCGATGGGCGCCTCGATCTTGTCCATGCGCTCGACCGCCTTGAGCTTGCTCTGCGCCTGCGCGGCCTTCGAGGCTTTCGCGCGGAAGCGGTTCACGAAATCCATCATGTGCGCGATCTCGCGCTGCTGGTTTTTGTAAGCCGAGAGGAGCTGGGCCTCGCTGGCCTCGCGCTGGATGAGGAACTCGTCGTAGTTCCCGCGATAACGCATGAGCTTGCTCTGGCGAATCTCGACGATGCTGCCGACCAGGCTGTTGAGAAATTCGCGATCGTGCGAAATGACGAGGATGGCGCCGGGGTAGCCCTGCAAATAGCCCTGGAACCAAATCAACGCGTCGAGATCGAGATGGTTCGTCGGTTCGTCGAGCATCAGCAGATCCGGCTCCTGCGTGAGCAATCGCGCCAGGTGCGCGCGCATGACCCAGCCACCGCTCATCTCGCGGGCCGGCCGGTCAAAATCTTTCTCGCGAAAGCTCAGACCGGCGAGAATCTGCTTGGCCTTGGCCTCGATCCGATAGCCATCGAGCTCGTTGTAGCGGTCGTGAATGTTGTCGTGGATGTCCTCGGAATGCTGGGCTTCAATCGGATGGTCCAGCTCCCACGCTTTGATGACGCGGCGCAGCTTCACGAACTCCGGCGAGATGGCGGTGGCCAGCTCGATGACCGTCTCATCGGCGATGGGCGCGCTCTCCTGGGGCAGGTAGCCAATCTTGACGTTGCGCTCGGTGATGATTTCGCCGGCATCGGGCGAGCCTTCGCCGAGCATCATGGAGAAGAGCGTGGTCTTGCCCGCGCCGTTCGGACCGACGAGCCCGATGCGATCCTCGCGATTGATTTGCAGCGTCACGTCCGAGAACAGAGTGCGGCCGCCGTATGCTTTCGTGATGCCAGAGAGAGTCAACATTCGACGCCCATCATAGGTTGGGTCCGCGAGATAACACAAGGATGCAGGCGATTGATGTGACGCCTCTCAGCCGCTTCAAACCGAAAACCGAAGCAGGGTCCGCGAAACACGCGAAAGACACGAAAGGGGAATGAGTGGGGAATCTGCGGCAAACCAGAGCTCCCGGTCCTCAGAGCACCGCAGCCACGCTTTGCTTTCGAGTCATTTAACGTGTTTGGCGGATCTCTCCCAGTCGGCGATTTCAAAGAACCAGATTGCAGTTCACACCAGACTCGCCCATACACTTCCGCCCATGTTAGCCAAGGTCTGTTCCGCTGCCGTCCACGGCATCGAGGCATATTCGGTCGAGGTTGAGGTCAATTCGGGCTGGGGCGATTCCATCGTCGTCATCGTCGGGCTTCCCGATGCTGCCGTGCGCGAATCCCGCGACCGCGTGAGCACCGCGCTCACGAATTCCGGCTACAAATTCCCGATGGGCAAGACGACCATCAACCTCGCGCCCGCCGACGTGAAGAAGGAGGGGCCAAGCTTCGACCTGCCGATCGGCATTGGGATGCTCGCAGCCAGCGAGCAACTGGAGACCGACCAGCTCGACAACTTCGTCATAGTGGGCGAACTCGCGCTCACTGGCGCGGTGCGACCCGTGAAGGGCGTGCTACCCATCGCGCTGCGGGCGCGGGCGGAGGGCAAGATCGGCGTGCTCGTGCCCGCCGAGAACGCAGCGGAAGCCGCCGTCGTGGACGGCCTGAAAGTCTTCCCCATCCAGAACCTTCGCGAAGCCGCCAGCTTCCTCGAAGGCCAGAGCCAGCTCACCGCCACGAAGGTGAACTTCGCAGAACTGTTCGCCCACAAGCACGACGACGAAAACGATTTCGCGGATGTGAAAGGCCAGGAATCAGTGAAGCGCGCGCTCGAGATCGCGGCGGCGGGCGGCCACAACATCCTGCTCGTCGGCCCGCCGGGCACCGGCAAATCGATGCTCGCAAAACGGCTCGCCACCATCCTGCCGCCGCTCACGCTCGAAGAAGCGCTGGAGACGACTAAGATCCACAGCATCGTCGGCCTGCTCGCGCCCGGTCAGGCACTTGTCACGCAACGGCCCTTTCGCGCGCCGCATCACACCGCGAGCGATGCCGGCCTGCTCGGCGGCAACGCCAATCCGACGCCGGGCGAAATCTCACTCGCGCACCACGGCGTGCTGTTTCTCGATGAACTGCCGGAGTTCAAGCGCAGCGTGCTGGAGACGATGCGCCAGCCGCTGGAGGACGGGCACGTCACCATCTCGCGCGCCGCCGGCACGATGACGTTCCCCGCGCAGTTCATGCTCGTCGCCGCGATGAACCCCACGCCCGACGGCAAGATGCCGCACGAATCGAAATGTTCACCGCGAGAGATTCAGAACTACATCGGACGCATCTCCGGACCCTTGCTGGACCGTGTGGATCTGCACATCGAGGTCGCCGCCGTGAAGTTCCGCGAGATGACTTCTGAACGCACCGGCGAAAGCTCCGCGCAGATTCGTGATCGCGTGATGGTGGCGCGCGCGCTCCAGCAGAAACGGTACGCGGACCGGCCGCGCGTCAGCTGCAACGCCCGCATGGGCACGAAGGAGCTGAAGGCTTACTGCGCGCTGGATGACGGCACGCTCGAATTGTTGAAGATGGCGATGACGGAAATGAACCTCAGCGCCCGCGCCTACGATCGCATCCTCAAGGTCGCCCGAACCATCGCCGACCTCGCGGGTGTCGAGTCGATCAACTCCGATCACGTCAGCGAGGCGATTCAATATCGTTCGCTTGACCGCCAAGTGTGGGGCTAGAGAATCAATTCATGAAATACACTTACGAAAAACTCGCGAAGATGATCGATCACTCGCTCCTGCATCCCACGATGACGGATCAGGATCTCGAGGACGGCTGCAAGGTCGCTGCGAAATACGGCGTCGCCTCGGTCTGCATCAAACCTTATGCCGTGAAGCGCGCCGCCGAACTCCTGAAGGACACGGGCGTGTTCGTCGGTGCGGTCATTGGATTTCCCCACGGCAACTCGGCCACCGAATCGAAGCGCTACGAAACCGAACTCGCGTGCAAGGACGGCGCGGTGGAGATCGACATGGTCATCAACCTCGGCAAGGCGCTCGGCGGCGACTGGGAATACGTGGAGCGCGATGTGAAGACCGTCTGCGACGAGGCACACAAACACGGCGCGAAGGTGAAAGTCATCTTCGAGAACGATTACCTGACCAAGGGCGGCGCTGGTTTGAGCAGCGATGATTTCAAGAAGAAGCTCTGCCAGCTTTGCGAACGAGCCGGAGCGGACTGGGTGAAGACGTCGAGCGGCTACGGCTTCGTGAAGCAGGCCGACGGCAGCTACAATTACAAAGGCGCGACCGAGCACGACCTCGCGCTGATGCGCGCCAGTGTGTCGGCGAAGGTGCAGGTGAAGGCCGCCGGTGGCGTGCGTGATTTAGACGGGCTGATCAAGGTCCGCGATCTCGGCGGCTCCCGCTGCGGTGCCACCGCGACGGCCGCGATGATGGACGAATATCGTCGTCGCGAAGCGGCGGAGAAAGCCGGGCAGACGGTCGAAGGCAAATCCGCCGCCATCGGCGCAGGCGGTTACTAAACCGGGAACGAGCAGATCAACCACGGATGAACACCGATGGACACAGATGCCGGGTGACTTGTCATCGTATCAATCGAGAGCGAGAAGATTTTCCCCTCCTAATCCGTGTTCATCCGTGGATTAAAAATCCCGTCTCCTGCCCCATTCTCACGGCGTGAACGCAGCCCCCAAAACTGAACGCGCCTTCACGTTGATCGAACTTCTCGTCGTCATTGCCATCATCGCGATTCTGGCTTCCCTGCTCCTGCCCTCGCTCGGCAAGGCGAAGCAGAAGGCGCGTCAGTCGGCGTGTCTCTCCAACCTGCGACAGATTGGTTTCGCCTTCGCGCTGTATCAGGACGAGAACGACGATCGCTTTCCGGATCAGCGCGCACTGAAGACCGCGCTTAGCTACCGTCCGTGGACCGACTGGCCGCCATCCGATCCACGCGCCGGCTGGGCAGGGATCGTCTTGAGCAATTACCTGGGCAACGACTCGGCGTGGATGTGTCCCGGTGTCGCGGCGTCCCGGCTGCGCGAGGTGACACAGGTGATGCAGAACTTTCGCGCCAGCGACAACAGTGCAGTGACCGGTTACTGGCTGTGGCGTTTCGACCGCGATTCGACGCCGGTGCCGCTCGATAACTTCTGGAACAAAACACCCGAGGCCGCTCTAAACGATCTGCGGACCGCCAACAATCCAACCATCGGAAGGCCCGCGTCGCTCTCCGATGTCGAACTCGCGGTGGATGTCTATTTCCCGAACACGATTCCGTCCGTGTCACCCGCGTTGTCCGGCCGCGCGGCGCACCCGAGCGGGCGCAATCGCCTCATGCTCGACTTCAGCGCCGGCTTCTGGCGCGACGCAAGGGTCTCCGCCAACAATTGAAACTTCATGAAGACCATTCTCTCAGCCCTGCTCCTGCTGCCGCTCCTTGCCTCCGCCGCTGACTCGAACTGGGGCACCTATCTCGGCGACAAGGCCAGCAGCCATTACTCGACGCTGAAGCAGATCACGCCGCGCAACGTCGCAAAGCTCGAAGTCGCGTGGACGTTTCGCGCGGGCGGCATGGACACCAACAACCGCTCGCAGATTCAGTGCAATCCGCTCGTCATCGACGGCGTGCTCTTCGGCACGACGCCGGATCTGCAGCTCTTCGCGCTCGACGCCGCGACCGGCCGTGAGCTGTGGCGCTTCAATCCGGCCTCGGTGAAAGGCATCACGAAGGCGGGCGTCAATCGCGGCCTCGTTCACTGGGGCACCGGAGCGGAGCGCCGCATTCTCTACGGCAACGATCGTTTCCTCCACGCGATTGATGCCGCGACCGGCCAGCGCATCCCGTCGTTTGGCGA
>CAMCCU010000290.1 GCA_945872975.1 Pedosphaera parvula Ellin514 | reverse complement strand
CCCACGAAGACATCCGCCGCGACCACGGCCCGCTTTCAATGGGCTTTGCGCGTGGCGCGGCGGCGTTGATTCAGGACTTGAAACAGCGCGGACTGCTCGACGACACCATCATACTCTGGACAACCGAGTTCGGCCGCATGCCTTCCTCGCAGGGTGGTAAGGGGCGCGACCACAATCCGTATTGCTTCACGAACTGGCTGTGCGGCGGCGGCATCAAGGGCGGCGCGATCGCTGGCGAGAGCGATCAGTGGGGTTACAAGCCGCAGGATCGCAATCACCCGACGACCGTTTACGACATTCACGCAACCATTCTGCATCAACTGGGCATCGATCACACCAAGCTCACCTTCCGCAGCAACGGCGTGGACCGACGCCTGACCGATGTTCACGGCGATGTGATTCAGGGATTGCTGGCTTGATCGGGAACGAGCGGATTGAGTTGATGCACGCGCTTGCCCGCCTGCCAAAAACTGCGCAGTCTGGACCGGTGATTTCCCGGCGCTTCCAGAGAATCGTTTGGGCCTGGATCGCGAGCGCGACGCTCATGAGTCTTCAGGCAGCGCCGGAAACAAATACCGTTTCCGCGTCGCCCGCCTTCACCCACTCCCCCTCTGCAATCACGCCGCTCGATCGCCTGGCAGCGGCGTTTAGCCCGCGCTTGCGCGCTTTGGCAGCGGAACGCAACGAATTGGAGGAGCAACTCGCCGGCACCCCACCTCTGAACAGCGTGCCGACCAGCGAGGCTCACGGATTACACTCCGCCATTTTTTCGTCCGCCAACTCCACGAGTTGGGCGCAGGTGGACCTGGGTGCTGAACGTTCGATGGAGGCCATTGCGCTCGTGCCGGCACACGTGGCCGTGGGAGAATATCCCGGGCAGGGCTATGGTTTTCCACAACGGTTCCGGGTGGAGCTGGCCAATGACGCCGCCTTCACCCTGCCCAGAATTGTGGCGGACTTTACCCGGGAAGATTTTCCAAACCCCGGCAATCAACCTCTCTTGATCCAGGTCGCCGGGGAACGCGCCCGCTACGTCCGCGTGACCGCCACCAAGCTTTGGCAGCGTGGAGACAGGGCCTTGCTGGCGCTGGGAGAACTCATGGTGATGTCGGGAGATCGGAACCTCGCCGCCGGCCGGCCGGTTCGCGTCTCGGATTCGAGGGAGAGTTTGCCGCAGTGGTCCTCCGCCCATCTGGTCGATGGCCAAAGCGTGCTCGGCCTCCCGCTGGAGGCGGCGCCCAGCCCATCAAATGGCTACCACAGCCTTGAACACGAGGCCCGCCAGGACGCGGTAAAATGGGTGCAGGTGGATCTGGGCCGGAGCCTCCGGCTGGACGAGGTGCGGCTCATTCCCTCGCGCCCTCGCGACTGGGCGCTGGTCTCCGGCTTCGGTTTTCCGCTCCGTTTCCGAGTCGAGGCTTCGGATGAGCCGACGTTTGCTTCACCGACGCTGTTGCGTGCTGAAGACAAAAGTGACTTCCGCAATCCCGGCGAAAATGCGGTCACGGTGCTGTGCGAAGGTGTGACGGCGCGATTCATTCGCGTTACCGCGACGAAACTCTGGCTGCGCATGGACTACTACGCATTTGCACTGGCGGAGTTGCAAGTGTTCGCGGGAGGAACGAATGCTGCGCTCGGGGCCGGAGTGGAGGCGCTGGATTCCGTGGAGTCGGGCTACTGGTCCAAGCGGACCTTGGTCGATGGATTCAGCAGCCAGAAACGGCTGGCCCCGTTGGGCACCTGGCTGCGCAGCGTCGTCCGGCGGGTGGAACTCGAAGCCCGGCTGGAACAATTGAAGGGTGAGTTCTCACGCCAGACTCAAGCCACGCTGGCCAGTGTGGGTCGCTGGTCAATCGCTGCCATGGTCGTCGCGGCTTTGAGCTTTGGGCTGCTGGTCCATCGCTATCGCCTGGTTCGCCTGCTCGAGTTGGAACGTCTGCGCACCAGCATCGCCACCGACCTGCACGACGAACTCGGCACGAGACTCACCCGCATTGGGCTGCTGAGTGAGCTGGTCGAACGTCAGACCGGGGAAACTCATCCCGCCAAATCCGAGGTCAGTCAAATCTCGGCCATGACCCACGAGATGGTGCGCACGATGGACGAGATCGTCTGGGCGGTGAATCCGCGCAACGACACGCTGGAGGATCTGGCGAATTACATCTTTCACTTTACCCAGGAGTTTTTTCGTCACGCGCCCGTTCGCTGCCGCCTCGATATCCCCGCTGACCTCCCGCCCTTGCGGCTGACCACGGAGATACGCCACAATCTTTTCCTGGCCGTGAAGGAGGCGCTGAATAACGTGGTCAAACACGCCCAGGCCATGAACGTGCGGGTCACGCTCAAGCTGGACGCGACGGTGTTGAGCATCGTGGTTCAGGACGATGGGCGAGGATTCTTGCCCGACTCGCAGCGGCCCGGTGGCAATGGCCTGCGCAACATGCAGCAGCGGCTCGAAGCCATCGGTGGCCGGGTGGAAGTGGAGAGCGAGTCAGGCCAGGGAACAACCGTGCGATTCCAAGCCAAGTTGCGTGATAACAGACGGTGACTGGAAAGCTGCCCCCAATTCTCTGAACGACCAATGAAACCCGAAATCCAGAAACTGTGATGCCCGGCAAAGGCAAATCCGAAATGGCGAAACCCGACGGCGAACCGACGGCCGATGGGATCATTCGCGTGGCACTGGTGGAGGATGATGCGTTCATCCGTCAGCGCGTTTCGGAGGACATCGTCAACACGCCGGACCTCTCCCTCGTCTGCTCCTGTGGATCAGCCGAGGAGGCGTTGGAGAAGTTGCGGGCGGCGCAGCCGGACGTGGTGTTGATGGACATCGGTCTGCCCGGCATGAAGGGCACCGAGTGCGTGCGTCAGCTCAAGGCGCTGCTGCCTGGCGTGCAGGTCTTGATGGTTACGGTTTACGAGGACAGCCAGCAAATCTTCGAAGCACTGCTCGCCGGTGCGAGTGGTTACTTGCTCAAACGCACGTCGCGCGCCGAATTGTTCGAGGCCATCCGCCAGGTCCATCAGGGCGGATCGCCCATGAGCGGCCACATCGCGCGCAAGGTGGTTCAGCACTTCAATCGCCTCGGCGCACAAGCGAAGGAAATGGACTGCCTGTCCAAACGCGAAAGGGAAGTTCTGGACTGTCTGGCACAAGGGCTGGCCTACAAGGAGATCGCCGATGCTCTCCACTTGAGCATTGAGACCATTCGCATGAACGTGAAGAGCATCTACACCAAGCTCCACGTGCATTCGCGCGGCGAGGCGGTGGCCAAATACATTCGCAAGTAGGCGACGCTGGTCCCGTTGGATACCCATGTTCATGGGTATTCCCGGCCCATTCCGCCGGTGTAACTCTGGTCGTCACAGACCTTGAATATCGCCCCGCCATGAAATGCCCTGGTCATAACGTCCCGCGGCTCTGCTGGCGCGCCGGCTCGTCGAGCGCGGCGTGCGTTTTCTTTCCGGTTTCTTTTACTTTCTCCAACCGTTCTCGCCGGCCATGCTGAACGTCCGCCTGAAAAAGCAAATTCCCATCAGTTATTCCGCCGCCGCGATGCTCTTGGGAACCCTTTGGGGGCTGTCCGGGAAGGCGACGGGCGCGGAGCAGGCAACGAAGCCGACTCGCTTCACGAATCAGGCACCGACCGCGGTCGTGACGACCCGGTCGGCATCCTTCACGACGAACGGCGTTTCGCGCGTGGCCTCGTTTCAACGCGCCTGGAAGCGTGCGGAGTTGCTGCCGGTGATTTCGGACCTTTCCGGCGGACGGAGTTTCACGCAGGGCAGGGAGGTCTTCACCAAGGCCATGTGCGGGACATGTCATGCATTGGGCGGGATTTCGCAGGGCAACGGAATCTCGCCCGATCTGACCGGGGTCGGATCGAGGTACTCGCGGGATGTGATCCTGGACTCCATCTTGACTCCGTCCCTGGTGCTCAGCGGCCGGTTCCCCGCCACGGAGTTGCGACTGAGGAACGGTGAGGTACTGACGGGCATGCTGGTGGATCTCACCGACGACAAATACGTCATTGCCGAATCACCGTTTCATCCGGAGGCCACCACGAGGATTCCGAGGGCCGATGTGGTCCTGGAGCAGCCGTCCACCACCTCGCCGATGCCCGAGGGTTTGCTCGATTCGTTCACCGCGGAGCAGATTCGCGATCTGTTCGCATTTCTGGACGCCCAGGGCGATCCGGATGCCCGGGTCTTCAAAAGCTTGTCGGCCCGGAAACCCGTTCCTCCCACGCAACCATAGTTGGATTTCACGAACCACCGGCCTTCCTCAAGTTTATGACCCATTTCAAGTTTATGACACATTCCGTTCGCATCCCCGTCTCCCTCGCGCGTCGCCCGGTCGCGGCGTTCGGCATCCTGCTCGGGCTTTGGATATCGAACTTGTCGGCTCAGCAACCTGCCGGTGGCTTGCCGGCCGGCCAGGAATATCCGGACCACCCGATGCAGGGGATCCAGACCCTTCAGGGGTTCAAGGTGGAAATCGCGGCCAAAGCAGACCGCAGGCAGGGCGGCTGGATCAGCATCACCAAGGATGACAAGGGACGAATCATCCTCGGCGCGAACGAGCTCCAGCCCTTCACCCGGTTGACCTTGGATGCGAACGGCAAGGTGACCAGGAACGAGACCATCCACACCCCCGTTTCGGAAGTCATGGGCATGCTGTGGCACGAGGGCAGCCTTTACGCGCAGGGCGGCCGGGGGACGACGAACGTCGCCGGGTACGACCGTCCTGGCTACGGTCAATTGAGCGGCGTGGCGGGGCTGCATCGACTGCGCGATCCGCTCGGGAACGGTTCCTTCAGCTCGGTCGAAACCTTGCGCACCTGGACCGGATTCGAAAAGGGACACAGCGATCACGGGGTGCATGCACCGTACCTCTCGCCAGACGGCCGGCATCTCTACATCATCAACGGCAACGGAGTGACCCAGCCCGACGACGTGTCCCCGAGCTCGCCGATGCGGAACTGGGGCGACGACCGGATCCTCCCGCTGCTCGGCACGTTGACCGGACGCATAGGACAGGAGCGGCCGCCCGCGGGATTCGTGGGGCGGACGGATTTCGAGGGAAAAGATTTCCATCTCGTCGTGGCGGGGCTGAGGAACGCGCTGCACGTCGGATTCAACGCGGACGGGGAGATGTTCACGTTCGACAGCGACATGGAGTTGGAACTTGGGGTGCCGTGGTATCGTCCGAATCGGGTGTGTCACCTGCCGAGCGGTGGAGACCTGGGTTATCGGGGCAACAGCGGCAAGTACCCGAGCTGGTATGAGGACTCGCTGCCACCGCTCCTCGAGATCGGTCTCGCCAGTCCCGTCGGGGTGACGTTCGGTTACGGCGCGAAGTTCCCGGCGCTCTACCAGCGGGCTCTGCTGATCGCCGACCACGGTTATGGCCGCATCATCGCGGTGCATCTCCAGCCGGTCGGGAGCGGGTACGTGGCACGGTCCTGGGATAATTTCGTGTTCCCCAAATCGCTGCTCGCCGACTCGGGAAAGGTTCCGATGAACGTGACCGGCATGCTGATCGGTGATGACGGGGCGCTCTACTACGCGGTCGGCGGTCGCAGCGGCCAGTCGTATCTTCTGCGCGTGACCTACACCGGCTCCGAATCCACCGAGCGCGTCGATTACCGTGATCGGAACGGGGTGGAGGACCGCGCCCTGCGGCATTCGCTCGAACGGTTTCATTGGACACGGGACAAGCCGGAGGCCGTGGCAGCGGCGTGGCCGCACTTGGGCAGCGAGGATCGCAACCTGCGTTTCGCCGCCCGCGTGGCTTTGGAAACGGTGTCCGCGTCGGCATGGAAGCAGGCGGCCTTCCGGGAAACGGATCCAGCCAAGGCGATCATCGCGTTGCTGGCTTTGGCCCGGGTGGGGGGAAAGGAGGTCAACGAGGACTTGTTCGTCGCCCTGAACCGTTTCCCTCTGGCCGGTCTGCCGGATCGGATCCAGATCCAGAAACTGCGCGTCATCGAGGTCGCGGTGAGTCGGAACGGCCAGCCATCGGCCGAGGCCGTGCAGCAGGTAATCTCGGACATCGATTCCCAGTTCCCGTCGTCGTCCTTCGAGCTCAACACCGAGATGTCGCAGATCCTGGCCGCCTTCCAGGCGCCCACGGTCGTCGCCAAATCGTTGCGGCTGGCGGGGCAGTCGGTGATCTACGAGGAACAATTCGCCTACCGGCACCACCTCCGATCGGTGAAGGCGGGTTGGACGCCGGAGCTGCGCCGCCAGTTTTTCCAGTGGTTCAACGCGAACCACGGAAGGGCGGCGCATCGCGCGGGTTACCATGACTGGTTCGCGCGGGTCGGGCAGCAACCGCGCCTGACGGGGAACGAACACCCGTTGAACCAGATCCGGCGCGCGGCCTTGGACACCCTGACGCCCGACGAACAGGCGGACCCCGAGTTGGCGAAGGTGTTGGGCGGTTATCGCGGCGTGCCTTGATCGGGGTCGTCCATTCCGGCTTCTCATCCGGACAGGGCCTTCCTCTGGAGGGCTGCGTTCATCCGCAAGTAGGCTGCCTGCGTTCCGATGCTACCCATGTTCATGGGTATCGCGCAGAGTCTGGCGCAACGTTTAGCCTGCGCGCTTCATGGCACAAAAGCGCGCCGATGGCGGAAAAATTCCGCCGAGTGAAGTCTCCTCTCCGCATCCTGCCGGAAAGAACTCCAGGCCACCCATACGAGTTGCCGTGATCGAGGATGATGATCTGGTCCGCCGAATGGTCGCACGCGAGATCGAGCGCTCGGCGGATCTGCAGTGTGTCGGATCCTATGCAACGGGAGAGGCCGCCTTGGAACGAATGGGCAGTCAATGCCCCGATGTTGTGGTGATGGACATCACCTTGCCAGGCATGGGTGGGATCGAGTGTGTTCGCACGCTCAAAGCTCGCTGGCCTGCCATTGAGGTTTTGATGCTGACAGTCCATGAAGACACCGATCTCGTATTTCAGTCGTTCAAAGCGGGAGCCAGCGGATACCTGTTGAAGACGCATGCGCGGCAGGAACTCGCTGACGCCAT